>JAUWBQ010000042.1 GCA_030601645.1 Candidatus Bathyarchaeota archaeon
TGGTGGGGCCGGAAGGATTTGAACCCTCGACATTCGGGTTTCCGCTCCAAAAACTCGTCATCCCCTCACGGGTCAGCATCCAACTTCATACTTTCTGGAGCCCGACGTCATCCCAGGCTAGACCACGGCCCCGCCAAAAACGGCTACCCCCCACCAGATAAATAAAGATTGCCTTCCCATGAAACCTGTAACCCACCCAGTATATCTCACAGGAAAGTAACGCCAGTACACAACCTTTAACCCATTCTGAAACATCAAAAACCCAAATTGACCCTCCTCTTCAAGAAGCACTACGTGGAACAGATCATACAGGGCGCCAAGACCGCCACCCGCCGCCCCCTCAGGCCCATGGTCAAAGAAGGCGGGACGTACCACCTCAAGATCAACTTCTTCGAGTCCCTCCCCTACCGCATCCACGTCCAACGCCTCTACGAGCAAACCCTCGACAAAATGACCCCCCACGACGCAGAGAAGGAGGGATACTCCTCCCTAAAAGAGTTCAGGGAAGAATGGGAGAGCCTCTACCCCCCCTGGGACCCGAGACAGACGGTCTGGGTGGTGGAATTCGAGTACGCCGGCACAGACCGAAACCCTTAAAGAATCGCCCCAAACCCAAAGGTATGGGTTACCGGCCAAAGGGCGTGGGCCCCACCCGAACCCATTCCGAACTCGGAAGTTAAACCACGCTCCGTTTGCGGCTGTAGTGATGTCTTCGGCCTCGCGAACCCGCGAAAGCTGGTGACCCACCCTCTTCTCAGAAAATCACCGCAGCAATGCGGGATCGGTGGCTAGTGGACGACCCCCAGCCTGTGCAGCTCCTCATCAAGCACCGCGCGAGTCCCCTTCAACCCCATCTGCCGCTCCACGTAACTGTCCCCCGTCATCATCCCCTCCTTGAACTCCACCTCCAGAACCTCCAACTGGGCGTCGATCTCGGCAATCCTCTTCCTCAGCATGTCGGCGTAGGACGTCGGAACCTCGACCCCCTCCCCAACGGGTGCGACATCCCTCACAATGACCCCATCCTGAATGCGGAGGATACGATCGGCGACCCGGGAGACGGCCGGATCGTGAGTCACCATCAATATGGTCTTCCCCATCTCCCGGTTCACCCTGCAGAGATATTCGACGACCACCCTGGCGTTGGCCGTGTCCAGCTCCCCGGTCGGCTCGTCCGCCAGCACCAGGGGCGGGTCGTTCGCTAGGGCCGCCGCTAGAGCCACCCTCTGCTGCTCCCCCCCGCTCAGCTCCCCCGGCTTGTGACCCATCCTCTCCCCGAGGCCCACGACATCAACGAGCTCATTCACCTTGGATCTCCTCATCTCCTTGGAGATGCCCAGGGCCACCATAGGCAGCTCGATGTTCTCCGCGGCCGTCAGGGTAGGGATCAGGTTCATCGTCTGGAAGACGTGGCCCACAGTGTCCCTCCGGTACTCAACAAGCTTACCGGGGCCGAGCCGGGTCAGCTCCCGGCCGAAGACCTTCACGCTTCCCGCAGAGGCCTTGTCCAGGCCCCCGATGATGTTGAGGAGGGTGGTCTTCCCCGACCCCGAGGGGCCAATCAGGGCTACCATCGACCCCTCCTCCACGTTGAGGTCGAGGCCCCTCAGGGCCTGGACCTCCAAGGGTCCCCGCGAGTAGATCTTCACGAGGTCTCTCACTTCGACTGCCATCATTCACTTCTCCTTTGTCTAATCTCGGTCACTCATGCGTCCTCCACGTTGGATTCTCAGAGACTTTCTTCACCACGAACAGGATGGGGATGATCGTGGAGATGATCAGGAGGGCCACCACCACGAGCAGGGTCAACTGGGCCGAGGGGGGGAACACCACCCGCCTCTCCAGAATCAGGGTGACTGCCGCATTGAACAACCTCGCCTCTCCGTGCAGCGTCACCAGGCCCACCCCCAGTCCCAGGGCCATGGAGAAGAGGGTCATGCCGAGGCTCTCCACCAGCAGCGTCACGGCCAGCTGGCGGCTCGAGAAGCCCCGGATCGCCATCACCGTGAGCTCCTTCAGCCTTATCCTGAGGGTCGTGGAGACGATGAGGACGATCCCCACCGAGGAGACCAGGGCCGCGAAGTAGACCCCCAACTCCTCCACCTTCCGGGGACCGGCCAATAGAATGTTATTCGAGGTGTTCTCCACGATCTCCTCCGCTATGTCCACCCCTTGGATGTCTGGATCGAGTGCCTCTATATCGGCCTTCACCCTCGGGAGGTCCGCCCCCTCCTCAAGCTTGACCAAGATCCGGGACAACGAGACATACTTCTCCCTCAAATCGAAGGTATCGGGGACGTAGAGGGTGGGGTTCTGAATCTGCTCTCCGGTTCCGGAGTCCCTCCCGAAGAACCCTACCACCGTGAAGGTGTGGATCTTGTCTCCGAGTCCCAGGAGCCAGGGCATTCCTATCTCCACATCTGTGATCCTGGCAGCCCTCTTCCCGAGGATGGCGTTGGTGTGGGTCTCGTTCATGAGCTCGAAGACGAACTCTCCCTCGATCCATTCCTCCTCCAAGTAGGCGATCTCCCTCCACTCCAACGGGTCTATGACCCTCACAGGGATTGTCCCGACGATGCTCTCCGCATCGAACAAGGTCTCCACCGTCGCGGCCGCTACCCCCTCGACTCCGGCCACTTTGTCACGGATGGCGTCGGCGTCCTCCCAGTCGAAGAGCCAGACCGATGCGTCGGCGCCGATGCTGATCCTCGTTATCCTTTCCGTGAAGTCGTCGGTGCTAGCGATGCCGCCGATGACGGAGACCCCGTAGCCCAGGATGAGTGCCGCCATGAAGGCGTAGGCCGCCGTGCGCCTCGCGTTCCTCCTCGAACTCAGCGTCGAGAAGATCGCGATGTCCCCGACCAGGCGTTCGCTTATCCTACCCAAGACCTCGTGGAACACCGGTAGGTGATGGATGAAGAGCTTGGCGGCGCCCCAGAAGATCAGGATGGGGGATATGTAAGAGAGGATGAAGTCGACGCCCCACCAGGTGGAGTAGAGGAGGAAGACCACCAGGTTCCCGGTTTCGGGTCGGAACTGCTCGACGGTGATCCCCACGACGAGCATGGCCACGCTGTATAGGCCGAGGAGGAGGGCGAGGGCCGCCTCGTGCCAGGAACCGGTTTCCTCCTCTGATTGATACTCCATCAGGGCGTCTACGATGTCCAGGTTGACCGCCCTCTTGGCCGGTTTGTATATGGCCGATACAGCGAGGGCGCAGCTGAATAACAAGGAAGCAACCAGGGTGACTGGAGATACCGAGCCGAAGACTTGGGCTATACTTAACCCCGGCATCACCAGCGGGATGATGGCGGCTCCCAAGAGGATGCCCACGACTCCGGCGAAGAGGCTTATGATCACGGCCTCGAAGAGGAAGACGTAGAAGGCCTGGCCGTGGGTGAAGCCCCTGGTGAAGAGGAGGCCTATCTCCCTTCGGCGCAGCCCCAGGGAAATGTCCGAGACCGTGACCCCCAGGTACCATGCGGTGAAGAAGACGGGGGCCGCGACGAGCAGCGTGTTCGTCTTCATCTGGGAGGATACCCCCCCTAATACGTTGAGGAGCTCCCCCAGATAGTTGACCGGTACGTAGCCGTATCGGGCGCCGAGGCCGTTTACCCTCTCGTAGATGGTATCCACCCTGGACCACGACCCTTCGATGTTCCAGGGGTCTACGAGGGCCTCCCTCTCCAAGCCGATCACCGTCTCCGCTATGAGTACCCTGGTGTGCCTCCTGTGCTCCGCGTAGATCTCGTGCATCCAATCTAGGAAGCTCTCCTCGCTCAGGAGGATCAGCTGGTGGAGGGGTCTCCGGCTCGCGAGGCCTGAATCTGTAAGTAGTGATGTGAGGAAATCGGCGTACCGTCCGAAGGCTATCGAGAAGAGCCTGTCATCGACTCCCACGACGCCCCCCACCGTGAACTGGGCGGAGCGCTTCTGGATGTCGATTATGCTCCCCCCCGGCACGTAGGTGGGAACCGTCAGGGTAACGGTCTCGCCTTCCCTGAACAAGGAGGCGTTGACCGAGCCCTCGGCGACGTATATCTTCCCAGGCTCGAGGCGGTCCAGCCCCTCCATCCCCTGCACCAAGCTGGAGTCGCTGGCTATCGCCACGATCGTGAAGGGCATGGAGGCGTTCACCCCCGGGAGGCTCACCTCCATCCCCTCCCCCGGCCCCAGCTCCACGCCCCGGATCAGGTGCTCGACCCAGGCCACGTGCTCGAGCATGCTGATGGCCTCCTCCACCTCTGCGAGGGAGGTCCTAGTCAGGTTCCGGTCCTCGGCGGACGAGACAATATCGATGTCGGTGGCCCCGAGGGCTTTCCCCAGCATCGACGCACCGACGGAGTCCGCCGCCTGGAGGATGCCGGAGAAGAGGGTGGCCGCCAGGGCTACGCTCAGGAACAGCGCGAGGAAGATGCCTCTCCCCCGGGTGAGGCGCTTCAGGGCGTAGCTGTACATACTAAGATTTACAATGCGACCATAGAACGTTAAAAGACTTCTACTCGAATCCCTCCGTCGATCTTGTAGGATTTATTGTGTTTCGCCTTCTTTATCGTCCTTACATGAAGATTTATAACAGGGGAGCGGTCTTCAACAGAAGTGATTAGAGTGTTCCTCCAAGTCGAGCAATTATTCCAGAACCAGAGCGACATCGGCATGATCCTTCAGACCCTATTCAGCCTCAGCTTCATCATCTACCTGTTCTACGCCCAGCGGATTCAGGCGATGTCCATGCTGAGGCAGGTGGAGGGGACCCTGAGGAAGGTCAAGGAGATAAGGGACGAGGGGCGCCGAGTCTCCGTCGAGACCGTGAAGGAGGTGGGGAAGCCTGAGGGCGACCCGTCCTCCGATGTGGACAGGTTCATGGAGCACTTCCTGATCCCGCCCGTGAGCCTCGACCCGGCCGGCATCGTCGGCAAGCTGGGGCAGCTGCTCAACGTCAGGGAGAACACCTTCAAGGCCGAGGTGAGGGCGATGGCCCCCGAGGCCTCTGACAGCGAGGTCTCCAACCTGGAGAACCTGCTGGAGGCCTCCCTGGCGCTGAACATCTACTACAAGGTGATCCGCCACTACTACCTCCTCGGGAAGAAGACCATGAACATCTACGTCATAATGCAGATCCACATGATCCTCCCCATGATCGTCCGGGAGATCGAGGCCTACTCAGCCGCCCTCCAGGCCTTTAAGAATGGCATGCCCATCGGCGACGGCGTCGGCGCCCTAGTCGCAGCCAAGATGATGCACGGCCACGAGTGGACGGAGGTGGCGAAGGAGATGGTGGCCGCCGAGGTACCCTACAACGGTAGGACCCTGATCGTCACCAAGGCCAAGGGGCCCGGGGGCTCCGTTGGCAAGCCGGGGGACGCCGTAGATAACATACTGAACATGCGGAAGGGGAAGAACGAGGTCAAGGCCGTCATCATGGTGGACGCGGCCGGCAAGCTGGAGGGAGAGCCGACGGGGTCCATAGCCGAGGGCATCGGCGCCGCCATAGGCGGCATCGGCGTCGAGAAGTACAAGATCGAGGAGGCGGTGAAGGCCAAGGGTATCCCCGTGTACGCCGTCGTCATCAAGCAGGACATCACCCACGTGGTCGCCCCGATGGTGGAGGAGCTCTACACCGCCTGCGACACCGCCGTCGAGGTCATAAAGCGGATGATCGAGGAGAAGACGGAGGAGGGGGACACCGTCCTGGTGGCCGGGATCGGCAACACGGTGGGGGTGGCGCAGTAGGTGAGGAGGATGGCGGAGGCCGAAGCGCCCCAGAACCCGATGATGAGCCTCTCCTGGGTGACCCTGGCCGTCGTGGTCGTCATAGGGATCTTCTCCCTGCTGAGCCTCTGGATGGGCTTCCAGGCCTACGGCTCTGAGCACCCCGAACAGTCCACGTACTACATCATCATAGGCACCGCCGGGTTCGCCGCCATAGGCTACATGTTCTTCAGGACCAAGACCATAACCACGAAGAAGCAGACCGTCCCCAAGGTGGACGTCGACACCATCCTGGAGTGCCCCTCCTGCGAACTGAAGCGGGTCAGGGACTTCAAGAGGGGGGACTACGTCTACAAGGACGACGAACCCTGCACCAGGTGCGAGGGCACGATGCTCATCACGGGCATCCACAGGCGGGTGGAAGAGAAGAAATCTAAGCGGTCGTGACCACGCAACCGTCCTCGGTCACGATGACGGTGTGCTCCGCCTGCGCGACGGGGGCCCGACTTTTCTCCACAAGCTGGGGATAGGAGTAGACGCACTTGGCCCTCTGGAGCTCTGCGAAGGCCTCGACGCCCTCGGATCCCGGGAACCTTCCGTGGACCCAGCGGGAGGCGAAGGGCATGGTCCTGTACTCCGTCTGAATGAACTTGAGCATGCGCTTCGCCGTCTCGCTCTTCACCTTTCGCTTCTTCCTGAACTGGTAGATGTTGCTGGGCGCCCCGTCCACGACCAGCCCAGCGGCGTCCGGGGGGATGGAGAAGGGCTCTATGGCGTAGATGTCCCCCTCATGGAGAGCGTGGCCCCGGCCCTCCGGGATGTTGGGGATTGACTGGCCGGCGTGGACGACGTATCGGGCCATCCTGTGACCCGTGAGGTTCCGGATGGGGGCGTAACCCCTGGCCTTGATGGCCCGCTCGATAGCCCTCCCGATGTCGATGGAGTTCACCCCCGACCCGACCATGTTTATGCCTGCTTCCAGGCCCGCCTCCGCGGCCTCCACCATCCCCTCCAGGCGAGGGGCTAAGCATATGGTTGTGGCGGTGTCGGCGACATAGCCTTCGACGTGGACCCCGATGTCCACCTTCACCAGGGATCCCTCTGGGACCGTGGACCTGTCCCCTACCGCCGATGTGTAGTGGGCCGCGACCTGGTCGATGTCGACGTTGCAGGGGAAGGCAGGGGCTCCCCCATGCTCTCTCATGGAACCCTCGACGAAGTCGCAGATCTCGATTATCGGCGTGCCGACCTTGACCCGGGCTCTGACCTCGTTCCTCACCCGGGACGCGATTCTCCCCGCCTTCATCAGGGCGTCTGCTGGCTCCAACTCTGGCCGCCTCCAACCGTAATTGGCCCATGCGGAAAAAAGGGTTGCCTATTGTCGCCCTACTTCACGATGAGTATCGGCTTGGTGCAGGAGTCGACCACCCGGCGGCTGGTGCTCCCCAGGATCCAGCCGGTGTATCCACCTATGCCCCGGCTCCCCAAGACGATGATGTCGACGTCGTCTTTCTCGGCCTGCTCGACTATGGTGGCAGAGGGCCTTCCTTCTTTAAGGATCGACTCAGTTTTTACTCCAGGATATTCTTCTTTTACTTTTTCCTCGGCCTCTTTGAGGACGTTCTGGTACAACACCCTCATCTTATCCTGGTACTGGGCCATATCCTTGGCTGCGGAGAGGGGGACTGCACCGAAGCCCTCGTCCGGGAAGATGGGGATCATCATCCTCTGGACGACGGCGACGAGGATCAGCTCGGCATCGAATTTCTTTGCGATGGTGGCCGCGTGCTCCAACGCGTTGTTCGAAGGCTCCGAACCGTCCAAGGCTACGAGAATCTTCCTATACATATCCACCCAAGTGAACTCTCTCTGGAGTCATTTATAAATCCCCGTAGTTGACCGGAACCCCGAGTTTCCCTGGCGTATTCACCTGAGAAATGGACGATGGAGGGTGATCTAACCCTCTCTCCCCTTCGTCTGCAGGATCTTCAAGGGACCGTACAGTTTGACGATGAGCCGCCACTGCTCCTCGTCGTAGAATCTGCACAGCTCTTTCCCGAAGGCTTTCGCCGCTTCCATGACGAAACGGGAGGCCTCCTCGATGTCTGTTACGTGGCTGGCTCCGGTGGCGCATCCGGGCACGGCGGTCTCGGCGGTGATGGCGACCCCGACGACGGGGACGTCGGTGACGGTGCAGGGCTGCATGATGCTGTTGATGTGGTCGATGCCGGTGCCGTAGGGGGTGATGTCCTGGGTGGTGATGGGACAGACCCTGGGGATGCGGCCGGTGGTTATCTCCATGATGTCCAGGAGGTCGTCGCTCACCTTGAGGATCCAGCCCTCCTTCACGGTCGGGGTGATGGCGAAGCCCCTCCACTTCACGATCCTGTTCCCCTTAGTGGTGTCTATGGAGAGCACCGCGTCCATGCTCCCGTCGATCTCCTCCCGGTTCATCACCCCGATGTCCACCGGCGAGCCCATGAAGGGCACGGGCTCGTGGGGCGTAATCGGAGAGCTCGGGCAGACATGGGTGGCGACGACCACGTCCCCCTTAAGCCTGTCCCCCTTCGCCTGCATGTCGGCCAGCTTGAGGGCCACCGAGAGGGCGGTGACCGCGCCGTCGGCGTCCGAGACTATCCCCACCATCTCGGGGCGAGCCCCGACCCCGCCCAGCCTCCCCACAACCCCCAGGGTGGGCGCCGAGCCGCCGCTCGTCTTCCCCTCCGTCCCAGGGATGCGGACCTTTATGAAATCGGTCTGACCGCGCTCGCCCTTGATGGTCTTGACGGAGACCTCTGTCAGCCCCCGGGACCTGAACAGGTCGGCGACCTCTCTACCGGAGGCGGTGGGGCTGTCGAGGAGATCGTAGATCTCCAAAACCTGATTGAACATTATCTCGACCCTAGAACCCTATTCATCTCCTGGGAATAATAATCTGTTGAGGGGGCCGCGCAATCCTAGGGGTTTTGAGAAATTTTATCCCATCTCCTTGTCTCCGATTGATTGGATCCCGCTCTAGATTCCTACGTTTCTAAGAACGTTACAAGGTACAGTATGCCGACGCCGAGCACCATTGCGGCGAACTGGACGATGGTCCTGCCTAGCTCCTCCTCTGCATGGAGCTCCGGGATGAGGTCCGAGCCCGCTATGTAGATGAAGTTTCCGGCTGCGAAGGGGATGAGGAACGCCGTCAAGTTCTCGATCTGAGTGCCGAGGGAAAGGGCGATTATGACGCCCAGGAAGGCCGTGAGGGAGGCGAGGAAGTTGTAGAGGATGGCCGTGCGCCTCTCGAAGCCCGCGTATAATAGGACCCCGAAGTCCCCCAGCTCCTGGGGGAGCTCGTGGAAACTGATGGCGAGGGTCGTGGCCACCCCCGTGGAAACCGAGATGAGGTATGATGCCCCTATCGCCAGGCCGTCGATGAAGTTGTGCACAGCGTCGCCGAACAGGTTCATGTAGGCGAAGCTGTGGGGGTGCTCCTCCGAGGTGGGAACGTGGCAGTGCCTCCATCTGAAGACCTGCTCCACGATGAAGGAAGTGAGGATGCCGATCAGGATCCATGTGGAGACCTGGAGGGTGAATCCGTTGGCCTCAGAGGCCTCGGGGATGAGGTGGAACATGGCTCCGCCGAAGAGGCCGCCCACCGAGAAGCTGACTAGGTACTTGAGGACCTCCTCCTTCAACTCCCTTCTCAGCATGATGGTGAGTATCCCCCAGAGGGACAGGGCGCTCACAACGGCGACGCTGAGGAGGGAGTAAGCCCAGACCTCATACATCACAGGGTATATGGTCGGGGCGAAGCTTAAATCTTCTTTAAAACAGGGGGGCTATCGTGGGTCATGGAGCTCTGACGATGAGGGCGAACCCCTCGTAATCGTACCTCCGGATGGGGATCCCGTCTTTTACACCTTCCTTGTACTCTCCTGTCTTCCCTGTCTTGATGCTTCTGGCGGCTTCCAGCACCTCCCGGAGGATTCCCTTCCCCACCCAGGTCTCGTTGTGGCTCGGCAGCAGCCAGTCGTAGTGGGGGGAGAGGCCGACCATCTTGTCATAGCTCTCGATGAACTGGTCGAGGTCGGTGCTGGGGGAGTAGACGTAGAGGGAGGCGTTGTAGAATGTGTCTCCGGTCCAGAACAGCCTGGCTTCTCTGTCGAGGAGGCAGACGGAGTCGGGGCTGTGACCCGGGGTGTGGACCACCTCCAGCCTCCTGCCGCCGAGGTCTATCCCGTCGCCGTCTCCGAGCCAGCGAGTCACCCTGAACGGGGGCACGTTGTAGGTTGCGGGGTCGAACCCCTCGGGCAGGGGCTTCCAGACCATCCCCTCCTCCAGAAAATGGGCCATGGCCTCGACGCTGCACCCCTCCCGTTCTCTCTCCCTTGAGAAGGGCGTATCATAGATCGCCACCTCGTTGAAGGCGTGGTTCTGGCCGATGTGGTCGCCGTGGGCGTGGGTGTTCACGACGGTCACAGGGAAGTCGATAAGCTCCTCTACCAAGCCCTTCACGTCGCCGATGCCGTTCCCCGTGTCCACCAGGGCGGCCCTCTCCTCCCCCAGGACGAGGTAGGAGATGACCTCCTCGAACTGGCCGGGCTCGTATAGGGCGTATACCCCAGAAGGTAGTTGGTAGACCTCGAACCAGGGGAAGCCCGTCTCGACCTTCTCGAATCTCTCCCACGACTCACGGGGCAGGCTCTCGTACCATTTCTTGGGGACGATGAGGTCCCCGATGTTCGTGTCCGCCATCTCCCAGAACACACCTTTGATGTGCTTTATTTCCCTTCCGTATCGGATCCCGGTCGCGTCAAAACCTGAGAAACCCATTGTAGACGTTCTTTTGATCCGGGTTGGCGAGGGTAGCGTATACTGTTAAAAATACGTTGCTACCCCCATTATTGATCCAAATGGAGTGCGACATCCTCGTCATAGGCGCAGGGATCTTCGGCCTCAGCTCGGCTTACTACCTGAAGGAGGAGAACCCCGGTAAGAAGGTCGTCGTCATAGACAAGTACGGCGGCCCCGGGCAGGGGAACAGCGCCAAGAGCGAGGGGGGCTTCCGGAACCTCTTCGCCTCGGAGACTAACTTCCTCTTGGCGGACTCCACCATCGACTGGTTTAAGCATATGGAGGAGGATCTGGGCTACCATCTCAGTCTGTCCTACATCGGGTACCTCTTCCTCCTCAGCGAGGAGCAGTACACAGGCCAGAAGGCGGTCTGGGACAGGATCCGGGGCTGGGGGGCTGAGTTGAGGGTGCTGGAGAGGGAGGAGCTCCAGGAGAAGATTCCGGCCCTGGTCACCGATTTCGGAGACGACGAGGAGGCGGAGCTCCTGGAGCTCCTCCCTCTCCAGCACCCTCATCTCAGCCCCCCAGCCCCGGATCCTGTCCCACGCCGCCTTCTGGCCCGTATACTGCTCCTCGCTGAGGAGGAA
>JAUWBQ010000209.1 GCA_030601645.1 Candidatus Bathyarchaeota archaeon
GCTATGTAGGCGGACACCGCGGCCGATATGATCAGGATAAGGATAAGGATGCTCTTGAACTGGCCCAGGAGGAGCTCCAGGGCGGTGGTCTTCTTCTCCTCTATCAGCTCGTTGGGGCCATAGCGCTCCAGCCTCTCCTTGGCCTCTTCTTCGCTTATGCCGTCACGGTCCGAGCCAAGAGCTTCAAGAACCGTCTCAACGTCTTCAGCGTGCCAATCCTTCTTCTCCAAGGGGGTTTCACCGAGCTGCTGCCTAATTTAATTAAGGCCTCTATGACTCCTGAAGAAGATGCGGACGAATTTAAATATCTTCTCCCAAGTTTGAGGTTCGAAAAAGGAGGAATAATGATCTGTTCTAGGTTGAGGAGAAAGAAGTCCAGCTATGTTGGATTATTCCATGAATCCCTCTATCTCCAGGTGGCTCCTCTGCCTCAGGAAAACCACGGAGACCCCAACCCTCCTGAGCCTCCTTCTCAGCTCCGCATCGTTCGTCGCCACGATGAATGGCCCATCCGACGCCACCCTGACTATGGAATCATCCACGGTCTCACAGGGGTCGAGGCTCGCCTCCATCACATCGCACCTGTCAACGAGGCCTAGAGCGAAGTCCACCTCCTTTATGAACGAGGGCTTCGCGTCGGTTCTGAGGAGCTTAAGCTCGTCGATTATCGGCGTGGTCACGACGCAGCGAACATTCCTGCCGAGGAGCCGATGGAGCTCCTCGAATATGTCCACGCCGAATTTGAGGGGGATGAACAGAAAATTTGAGTCCAGGATCACCGCCGCTGAGGGTCTGGTGCGGGTCAGCCCTTCAGTGTCCCCACGCCTATCAGTCGCCACCTGCTCCCGATCCTCCGGCTCAAGGCAACCCTGTCGTCGGCCTCTCCACAAACGGGGATGGTGAGGGATGCCTCGAGGTAGTTCTTGGAGACCTTCGTGACAGCCCCCATCGACTTGGCGGTCCCGATGTTCACCAGCAGCTTCTCCCCCTTGGCTATGGAGGCCACCTTCTGCATCTCCCGGCTCCCGACCACGGTGTCGAACAGCTGGACGTCCAGGCTCATCTCTCCGATGACGGGGGGGAGGGTCCCGGGCTTCCCGGTGAGGCTCCCCACGAGACCGTCGGACTTGGTCAAGGATGGATCCAGGTATGTGCCGACGCCCACGAGGCCTCCCGGCATCGCCTCGTCGACGGAGCTCTTCCCGGAGTGGAGGCTCTTGATCTCCGTGTATAGCCCCTGCATCTTCACCTTGTTCTTCTCCCTTGTAGGGAGGCCAGGCCTTATCTCGATCTCCTCCCCGACCTTGAAGCTCCCGTTGATTATCGATCCTCCCAAGATGCCGCCGACGAGCTTCTCGAGGGTGGTCCCGGGGACGTTCACGTCGAAGCTCCTGACTATGTACATCCGGGAGTCCTTCGAGGGATCCCTCTCGGGGGTTGGGAGATACTCTTCCATGGCCTGGAGCAGGAGGTCAGTGTTGACATCGTGCTGGGCGGAGACCGGGATGATGGGGGCGTTCTCGGCCGCCGAGCCCTCCACGAACTTCTGTATCTCGTTGTAATTGCGGATGGCATCCTCCCGGGTGACGATGTCGATCTTGTTCTGGGCGATGATGACGTTCTTCAGGCCGACCGTGTCGATGGCGGCCAGGTGCTCCCGGGTCTGGGGCTGGGGGCAGCGCTCGTCGGCCGCGATGACCAGTATGGCGCCGTCCATCACCGCCGCCCCGCTCAGCATGGTGGCCATGAGGATCTCGTGGCCCGGGGCGTCCACGAAGCTGACGGCCCTCTGGAACTCGGACTCCCCCTCGCACTGGGGGCACGTGGGCGATGTGCAGTAACACTGGGGCCCCTCGCAGTCCTTGCACTTGTATATGGCGGCGTCGGCGTAGCCCAGCTTGATGGTGATGCCCCGCTTCAGCTCCTCGCTGTGGCGGGAGGCCCAGACACCGGTAAGCGCCTGGACCAGGGTGGTCTTGCCGTGGTCGACGTGGCCTATTGTGCCGATGTTGATCTCCGGCTGGCTCGGTGGACTCGGGATGTCTTTTCTCCCCCTTTTACGGTATCGTAGTTGTGGGATATGGGCTTATATATGTATAGAAAACTATGACGGATTTCCGTAAATGAGTAAAAGTAAATACATCGCGCGCGAGGCTGAATTACGCCTGGTTCTGGCACGATCACGCCCAGCACATTTTCTCCACCTACGCACGCATCTAAAACGGATTAATTATCCGTAACATGATTCCTGCATGTTTTATTAGGAAGATTTCACACCTAGCGACAGCGTAAACGGGGTTATAATATGAACAAGAGTAAAGCAATCACACCACTCTTAGTCACCCTAGTTTTCCTATCTCTATCTCCTATGGCAGTACGAGCAGACAAGCCATACAGGAAATACGCTTACCACGGTGTCACCCCTGTTTCTGGTGGAAAATGGATAGAATGTTATCAAGTAATTTCATGGGAGACTGAGACTCAGGGAGTATTCCGAGTGAGTATATCGAATACTATCACGTGGGTCGGCGAATGGCCGAACGGAGATGATGAGATGTGGGTTGCGAGATACCACTACAGAGGAACATCAACAAGTACCACTTCGGTTCGTGCGATGTACCTGCTAACAGGAAAAATGGAGTACACGCTGCAATATACTCTCATGAGACAGCCACATGCAGCTGATGATTGGGATGGCAATTACAGGATATGGTTCGAAGACGGCGAGATTATGAAGATGCAGGGTAGCGGATATCTCTGGTTACCCTAGATTTTAGTTGCGTGCGCAAATACAATGAATCTGTTTTCATACTCTGCCAGTGGTAGCATATCTATAAATCTGTCATATTGCCAGTATCTCATTGTTTTTACTAAATATGTGAAAGCTCAATATAGTTATTTGAAATTTAATCTTTTGATAAATAATGACTCTTGTTCTTGCTTTGGAATATATCTCGCCAAATCGGTATAATTAAACCACATACACAACAGTTTCCGAGATGTATGGGCTTATATACGTTTATGAATCGAGCGTTCAGACCCTAGTCAGAAAGGTTAC
>JAUWBQ010000003.1 GCA_030601645.1 Candidatus Bathyarchaeota archaeon
CGCCTTCAGCGTCTCTGAGCTGGCTTGCTGGACGATGAACTTACCGAGCAGCGTCTCCGAGCTGGCCTGCTGGGCGGTGAACTCCGCGGGCAGTTCCTCTTCATTCTTATGCCGGACGATGAAGAAGCAGTGGGGATCAGATATCCCTGCTTTATGCTTGACGATGAACTCCGCTGGAAGATTCAAAGATACCTGTCCATCAAAGCCCGCCTTCAGTTCTTCTGAGTCGCTTTGTTGAACGATAAATTCTCCAAATAGTATTTCTGAATCCTTATGCTGGGCGGTGAACTCCCCAAGCAACGTTTCTGAATTAGCCTGCTGGGCGGTGAATCCGCAGAGCAGCGTCTCGTAGTCTGTTTGCTGGACGATGAACTTACCGAGCAGCGTCTCCGAGCTGGCCTGCTGGGCGGTGAACTCCGCGGGAAGGTTCAAGGACACCTGGCCATCGAAGCCAGCTGCGAGATTCTTGTATGCCGAATGTTTGACCTCGAACTTACCGAGCAACGTCTTGTAGTCTGCTTGCTGAACGATGAACTTACCGAGCAGCGTCTCTGAATCTGCTTGCTGGACGATGAACTTACCGAGCAGCGTCTCTTCATCCTTATGCTGGGCGATGAATTTCCCGAGCAGATTCTCAGTTACCTGTCCATCAAAGCCCGCCTTCAGCGTCTCTGAATCGGCATGCTGGACGATGAACTCCCCAAGCAACGTCTCTGAGTCTGCTTGCTGGACGATGAATTCGCCAGGGAGAACTTCAGTTACCTGTCCATCAAAGCCCGCCTTCAGCGTCTCTGAGCTGGCTTGCTGGACGATGAACTCTCCAAGCAACGTTTCTGAATTAACCTGCTGGGCGATGAACCCGCAGAGCAGCGTATCTGAATCGGCATGTTTGACGCTGAATCCACCGAGGAGGTCGACGGATCCATCTTCGGGAGGCGGTTCTATGTAGCAGACGAAGCCCCAGCAGGCGTCGGCGGCGTCGGGTTTGGAGGTGGGAATAGTTCTGAGATTTACATATTCGTCGAGAGCAACGGTATCCTCCAATGCCCCTGAATCTCCTGTAGTTTCTGCGTCACTAATTTGAAGGGTTACAACGTTAGTTCCCGCTATTCTGATAGCGAAGTCACGGTCATTATTAGTCCCAGGGTCAGCAGTTAGCAATACATGAAGCTTCTTCAAGGTGCAATTTTGTCCAAGTTGATAGCGTCTAGTTTCATCAGGATGCCAAGCACGACCTCCCCAACCAGTAAGTATCATATACTCTGTGTCTGTATCATCGAGGTCACTCCTAGCACCGCCTATGACAATGCTCTCTCCATTGATATCAGCCTTAAATGTCAAGCCCCAACGGGCGTGGATTTGATATTCTGGCTCATTTAAGGGTTCAATCATTATATTGAGGATATCACCTGCGACTACGGGCAAGCTATTAACGAGGTCGTTGCCAGCCAAATCGGGTCCTATAATTGTGACTATTGGACTATTCTCGTCTGTTCCTCCATTCAATCTAACTGTAAACCTAAAGGCCTCAGGGGGGGCGTCGCCAGGTCTAAAATTCATATTAACATAAAAATTTTCTATTGTTCCCGAAGTGGGCACGAGCTGACCGAAACCACTTTCATCAACGGTATCATAACTTGTATAGGCACACATTAATTGGCCATAGATAATATTTACTCGGTCTAGTCCGGCACCTGAACCTCCCAATATGAGAGATTCATTAGCATTATCGCTCTGAAATACACTGGTCCAAGTAGCATATCTAGCTGTAGGTGTGTCATCAGGATTGCATCGAATAGAAATTCTATCACCGCCGGTGACAGTTATCTGATTAACCATGTTACTGCCGGTGGTGTTAGCGTCGATAATATCCAAGGACAGAGCAGTCGGATTCTCATTAAGCATTAAGGTGAAGGTGTATTTTTTACCCGCTCCAGGCGCACCATCCAACTTCACTCGGAGATTCTTGATTACCCCGTCGGTGCTGACTACTCTTTTTCGCCAGCTTTCGTCTAAAGTCCAGTTATATCCGCCAGCCAGCGCGTTATATTCTGTATCGGTAGGGGATAGGAGGTCATACCAACCACCAAATAGCACTTGCTCCAACTAGGGACCCCTCACGTACCTGATACGGATTATCTGTCACCGCTTCTTGTTATTTAATTGTTTACAGGGTTATAACTATTTTATATTGTCTAATCCCGGCTCTGAAGGGGGTTAGTGATTATTCCGGAGAAATTATGAGATGACAGCTTTTTTTCAGTATTCGAATCTCGGCTTTAACCCTCAGGTTTTTGTTCACAGAAATTAAACAACCTAAACCATTCGGCGTCCCGTAGACACGGCGGACTGGAGGTTCATTAACGATCGACCATATGAGTTCTGCTTTTTTACCCATCGATTTGGTTAGGGCCCTCTTCACCACTCCCTTTCGTGGCTTGTGCAGACGTGCTGAGAATCCGTCAGGCCTAAAGTCTTTCGTCCACGTGCTCTCGAGGAAAACATTGTTCAAAGGATCCATGGCAAGAATAAGCTTCACCGGAGGATCACTATCTTTCAAGTAGCATCCCAGAGCTCGGAAAGAGATCTGGGGAGGAGGCGTATGCCTCCCAGCTCGTCCTAGTTTCAAGGCTTGATGGGCTTCAGTCAGGATGAAGAAGTTTTTGATCAGATCGGATTTTAGGATGCTTAGATGCCATCCTTTTACTACTCGCTCGACGCTTGTAAGATTCTGGAATTGTTCCTCAGAAAGCTGGTGAGGATAGAGGTCTCTTTCGGTGAGAGTTGTGCCGTCCTTGAAATGCATGATTGTACGGCCTTCTAATTTGCTCATGAATAGTTAGACTGTTCCCTACATTATTTAGATTTTCGGCAGAAAAACCCGGTTTCCTGGACCCTGCCACGAGCCGGGGAAATGATTTTGATGATAGCTGTCTTGACACCTATCTTAGCCAGTGTACTGATACCTGTGATGCAGTAGGAAGCCGACGTGGCCAGCTGCGCTTGCACCGGTGGGGATGGATACCCAGGTGGTGATCTTACCCCAAGCAGAGCTGGGCCCTGCGAGGATTGAGTTCACCCACGCTTCGCTGGCGCCGATGCTGCCGATGTAGCAAGAGTGCTCGACGGTGGATACGAATGTCCATCTCTCAGCCCTTGCCTCAGATGCTTCGTAGGACTCTACGAAGCTGATGCTCATGTTGATCGCACGAGCATAGCTGTCATCTGCTGAGGCTCCGCCGTGGCCGTAGATGTAGTATACCTCTTTGCCAGAGGAACCGTCGACGTCAATGGTTCCGTAGTCGATGCTATCTACCGAGAAGGATATCTCGGGAGCAGACTTTACCATTGGATTTCTCCCGAGGAATATTTAGTGATAGTGCTTATAACTATTCCGTCATTGTTGTGCTACGACTTGCCTCAAAATATCCACTATTGATTTTGCTTCTTCGTTTATGTCGAAATATTGCTCCGCGATTTGACGGCATTTCCTGCTTACAGCTTCCGGATCGTCAAGAACTTCATTATACGCTTCCTCGATTTTATCCGCCATATCGATAACATCAAATCCCTTGGCGGCCTTGTAAGGGTAGTTTTCGCCATAGGGATCAGTATCCCATGAAACAACTGGACAGCCACAAGCCATAGACTCCTGAGCTACACGGGATAGGTCTCCTGCAGTGACAGGGCTTACAAGAACGTGGCCATGGCTGTAATAATGTTCAGGGTACTCTTCTACTCCTGGAAGATTTTCCTGGCCCATGAAATCCCAGAATCCTGCTTGTCCTATAAAATTTAGCCAGAGTTCTCTATGATGGATCAGGGCCCAGACGTTAAGCCTGGCTTCTTTGTTTCTGCGGTAGAGTTCGGCCATGGCATATAATAGTAGTGCAGGATGTTTGATGCCTCGCCACACTTCACCGTAAAGAACACTGGGATCTCCAGAAAGATCTTGAGTAGTTCCTGATTTCTGCCACCATTCAAGGTCTATTCCTTTATTGACTAGATGTGTTTTCTTTCCGGTGCTATCGAATGCGCCCCAGAACATTTTAGCCCGCTGACTAGTAACGATGGTGGCCTCAAATCTGTTGATCCACTCCGCGCCGGTCAGAAAAGGTGTTTTATCATCTCTTTTCATAGCGCCATCAAGAACTGCATCGGGGGTTCCATGGGCCATAAAGACTTTTGGTTTTAACTTTCCCATACGCTTATCGAAGCTGAAGTGGATAATATGGATATTCGCGAATTTATAGGCCCAGCCCCAATCCTGAGTTCGCAGTTCCATGTGAATCGGGTCGACCATGCCTCCTTCAATATAACGCTTGGCTTCCCGTTTCAAGCCTACCAGCTCAATGGGAGGTATGACACACATCCCTGCGAGAACGCCTTCTATCTTGTTCTCGGCAGCTATAAGCTCCCGGACAGTTTCATACATTCCCGAACGACGTGGGCCCCAAAGACACCAATGTGCAACAGTTAAATCGATTTTTTGGCCTTTCTTCCAAGGAGGCACGCCGCCTCCGGGGCCTTCAGCAAATTTACCTGACGGTGCGCCCATCTTGTTTTTACCTCCGGAAGGATTCGGCCACTTCCTCGAGGAAGAGACGGATATCCTTCGCGGCTTTCCTACAGTTATATTGTTCGATGTGTTTACGGATGATTTCTCGCTCCTTTATTTTTTGCTCTGGGCTGAAGTTCCCCCATTCGATGGTTTTGCGTACCATTTCACCGGAGGTTTTGCAGCGATATTTTTTCGGGTACAGTTTATCTGCGCCCAGGTAGTTGTTGAGGAGTGGGTACCCGCCGCTCGCGCAGACCTCGGCCATGCTCAAGCCAAAGCTCTCACGCCAGCTTGTACACCAGTACAGATCAGCGGTCTTGGCAAAGTTAGCCCACATATCCGGAGGGAAGTTCTCGGTTTTCAGAAATACTCTCCCAGATGGAAAATCAAGTCGATCAATGAGATCCTTGCAGGTAAAAATATATTCGACCCCTTCTTCTGAGGGAGGCTCCCAAGATCCGATGAGCGTCATTTTCCAGGGTTTATCTCCGTCGAGCTGGATGAGATCGTAGAATTGCTGTAGTGCTTCGTAGACGCGTTTTGTCGGTCGGATAATACTGGCATGAGTTACGATATGGTATTCGGGGATGGGTAGTGCTATAGGGGTGAAGGTTTTGAGGTCAACCCCGAGGCTTTTAATCAGGATTTTTTTAGGAAGTCGAGGCAGAGGTTTGTCGGGATAAATAATACTCCAGTCGGCCCGAAGCTTTAGTAGTACCGGATGATTGGAATCTTGAATGATCAAACCGGCGATATTACGCCAATCCACAAAATAATGGTTAAACACATCGATTCCATGGCAGAATGCAACGAGGGGTTTACCGAGTTCATTGATCTGTGTAATTTCGAGGTTCTGCGCCTGAAGCCATTCAAGATAAGCCACATCACACCATTCTAATAATTTGACGGTGCTGATCCAGCTGATTGTTTCATTGGAATTGAGGCTCCATATTTTGACTGTGTGATATTTGCTTAATTCCTCAAGAATAAAATGAGAGAAGTTTCTATTCCGTGAGAAGAAGGCGATGTTCATACTAGATATGAGTCTAGAACAAATATAAAAAAAAGAGGGTTGATTTGGTTATGCGATTATACTCATGTCCTGGTAGACATCGACAGATAATCCCTTTGACATAAAGTCTTTATCTATCCTGAAATGCCCCGAAAGCTCCACGGGAACGCCGACATGTCTGACGACAAAACCACAGAGCAGCTCCTCATCATCTTTGTGCCGGACAATGAACTTACCGAGCAGTGTCTCTGAATCCTTGTGCTGAGCGACGAATTTCCCGAGCAGTGTTTTGGAGTCCTTGTGCTGGGCTATGAACTTACCGAGCAGCGTCTTGTAGTCTGCTTGCTGAGCGATAAACTTACCGAGCAGTGTCTTGTAGTCTGCTTGCTGGGCGACGAATTTCCCGAGTAGATTTTCAGTTACCTGGCCATCAAAGCTTGCCTTCAGCGTCTTGTAATCTGCTTGCTGGACGATGAATTTCCCGAGCAGTGTCTTGGAATCCTTATGCCGGACGATGAAGAAGCAGTGGGGGTCAGATATCCCGTGTTTTTGCTTGACGATGAACTTACCGAGCAGCGTCTCGTAGTCTGCTTGCTGGACGATGAACTCTGCGAGCAGCGTCTTTGAATCCTTATGCTGGGCAGTGAATTTCCCGAGCAGTGTTTTGGAGTCCTTGTGCTGGACAATGAACTCACCGAGTAGCGTCTTGTAGTCTGCTTGCCGGACGATGAACTCACCGAGTAGCGTCTTGTAGTCGGCATGCTGAGCGATGAATTTTCCGAGCAATGTCACAGGAACGCCGGTGTGCCTTGCCTCGAATTCTCCGAGTAGCTCTTTATTATCCGCCTGTTGTGAGATGAATTTTCCGAGAAGATTCTCAGTTACCTGGCCGTCGAAAGCCGCTTTCAGCTGTTCTTCATCCGCCTGTTGCGAGATAAATTCTCCGAGCAGCTCCTCTGAACCTTGACCGACTTCGAAGCCTGCCTTGAGATCCTCATATGATTCTGGGTCATCCATGTCCTGGATGTAGCCTGAGATCTCATCGGCGTCTCCGCTGCCGTTGCTTTGGGGGGCCATAACGTAGGTAATGGCATATGCTGCCTGCAGTGTGAGGGTAAGTGTGGCAACGAGGGTTGTCCGCCCCGAGTCTGAGTAGATGTAGAGTGTTACGTCCGCGCCTAGTTTGACGAAGGTGCAGTAGAATAGGGTATCCATGGCCGGGCTGTAAGTGGCGGCTGAGGAATAGACTGAGCCTCCGTTGGTTTCGATGATGGCGACGCGCGGGGCTGGCCCCGCTGCGATATTGTCTACCATCACAGAGATCTGATTCTTATTGCCGGCTCGGTTTGCTTCCCAGTCGTCGAGGTCCTGCACGTATGATACGAGGGCGACGCTGCGGTCTCCCGCTGTTGGATCGGCGGCGTCTATGTAGAATTCGAATTCCTGGTTGAAGTCGGATAAAGCCTTGACGATGGCCTTGTATAGGTAGACGTCTGCATCGTCGCCGCGGAGGGACATGAATGTGGATCTTGTGTCGATCTGCGTTAGCCGCCCGGGAGTATCTACCTCCGTCCATGAGGTGAAGTCCTGCATTAGACGTTCTCCCCCATGTCGGCTATTTTTATGGTCACGGCGAAGTCGCTTTCCGTGCCTGCCGATACGTCGTTCTCGAGTCTGCAGTGAAGTCGGTATGTACTCTCCTCGTCGACGGCGTCTCTGTCATAGTAGGGCATGGGCCCTCCGGCGAGGGTTTCCCCGTATTCTCCACCCTGTTCTTGAGTCATCGTGATCCTGCGGTTGATGATTTTCTGGTAGAGGTTGGCACGTGTATTCGGAAGCAGTCGTGCGGCTGTTGATTCCCAGATCTCGAAGTTTATCTGCATGGGTCCAGGGGTTAATTGGACGATGCCGATGTAGACGATTTTGCAGAATTTGCTTGTGATCGGTAGGTCGAACCTTAGGGGTCTATCTACTCCGAGTCCGGTCCAGATGATGAAATCGTCGTCGCCGGGGACTCGGGATAGTGCGTCAGCGGTCTCCAAGGTTATCTCCCCGAGGAGATTTACGTAGCTCAAGATGGTTGCTTGCTGGCTCTTGCACGGTCCGGAGATGAACTCGATTTCCATGCCGTCGTAGAAGCCGTCTGCTGCAGTCAGGTTTGTTGCGAAGACGGTGGTTGTTCCTTCAGCTACAGAGATACCAGTAACGTTGTTGACCGTCAGTCTCTCGGTTATGTACATCCTCCATACCTCCTTTAAGGAAAGCCGGGAGGACTACGAACCCGAGGTTCCTGGCATACCCAACAGTATTGGAATTAGTTCCGTAGCGCCCCCGCCTTCCGTAGACTTGCCGATCATGATACCCTGAGAGCTGGCCCCGCCGTTATCTATCTGCGGCGCGGCGCCTGCTTCGGAGAGGCTGACACCAATCCCAGCAGCAATGATGCTGTCATCTTCACAGAGCATGTTGACGATGCCGGATTCCACGATGTCGACTCTGATCGAGCCGACTTCATTTCCGATCATGGCGAGCCTGGCGTTATTTGCTATGGTGTACGCGGCCACAGTAGCAGCAACCGTGATCTCGTTCGTGACTCTATTCACGGCTGTGATGGTGAGGACTTCGTCGTTCGGTGCATCATCCCAGATCGTGCATGTGCCAATCTCGAATAGAGAGGCATCCACGATTGTGATGGTGGTAGGCACAGCGCTGATGGTAACATCGACGGCGAGAGATGTTTGACTGGGGTTGTCGACACAGATTCCTGCGAAGTTAGGTTCATTGTCGATTGCCGCATCTACACGGCCTGCGGTTTCAGCCCATGCCATGGCGTAGCCTTTGACGGCGTGAACATCGTCGCGGAGGGGTACGGATATGATGTTGCCTCGGGCGGGTCCGTAGCCGGTTCCATGGGTGTAGAACTCGATCTGGTCAAATCTTAGGACATTGCCGTTGACTCCGCCTTTGCTATAAAAGCCGACTCCCCAGACTTCGGAGAGATCTTCGGCTCCATAGCCCGTAGCTCTCGTGAAGCGGGCGAGGTCGAGCTCCATATAGCGCCAGATGCTTCGGCCTTCATCGGTGTATGCTTCCTCGAAGAAGTCGAGATGCATCGCCCGGTTGGCATAGAGATAGTTGCCTTCTCTCGTGAAGATGTAGAAATCTATGTCGTCGGGGGTGAACACATCACCGCCTCCGGCTCTGTACCACATACCCACATATCTTGCCCATCGAAGGTCCACAGGCTGGGTAAGAAGTAGGTAGATGGATTTATCGCAGGCGGCGGTGAGTTGCTCTAATTCGAGGCTTTGGATGCCGACTCTCGGGCCCTTAGCGACGATTTCAAACTGTGTTCCGTCTTCTGATTCCCAGAGACTAAAGGTCTCGCAGTCTCCGCCGGGTATGACTTCGGCACGCTGGTACTGTGGCTTGATCCCGTAGTATGGGTTGAGGACGTGTAAAGCTTTAGAGATCTGTACAGGGTGTTTCTTGTATCGGGTCGTTTTTACGACTAAATTTTGTCTCATCTTTTTTTTCTCCTAACCTTTTTTCTTTCTCTCCCCACATTTTCACTCTCCGCGGGGAGCGTCCAGAGAGTTCCATATCGCCTTTAGGGCGCGGTTCGGGCCATTTCCCCCAGCTCGGTCAAAAAAAGGGTAGGCTGGTTACCCTGGTTAAGGATCTCAGAACGTAAACGTTGGAGTTGCCCATGCACCTGATGTAATCTGACGTACGGCGCCGGCACCTCGGTGCACGACGGCCATGTCGAACCAGTGGCTATAGTAGGATTCCGACAGCGGGTAGTCGCTGTAGGGGCCCTGCCATAGTTTGAGGCCTCGAGCTTTCGCGTTTACAGGGTTCCTTATGGTGATCGGCTTGATCCTGCTTTCAATGGCCAGTAGATAGCCGGCAGGTATCCAGTCGTCCTGGATAAGGGTGAAGCCCTGGAATTGTTTTATGACTTCGAAGCCGCCTTTCGCCACTGCCTCGGTGATACTTGTGGGGGTCATCGCGGTTGTCCAGCCTGCGAGGTTCTCGCATTCCTCGACTTGCTCCAGGTTCATGAAGAGGAACAGCGAGCCGGAATATCCGTGCTGCCTGATCTCCCTCTTAATCGCTGAGAAGTCGCTGAGCGCGATGTTAAGTGCACCTGAAGTATCGTAGTGATTATGAGTCAAGCCAAAAGTGTTGCCTTTCCAGTTGGGTGGAGCACGCATACTGGCGTTCTCCATGTTAGCGTCCCACCATCCGATGGACCGCGATCCCGTGCCGGGGGTCAAGCATCTGAACATGAACCGCTTGGCTAAGAGTCGCTGGTCGGCGCGGAGCGCCTCACCCTGCGTCTCCCTGAGTTCGTCGACTGTGCTCATCTGGATTGCTCTCTTGGTATAAGCATAGCCGAGTTCGAACTCGTCGAGAGGCACGCTGATTTCCATGGCTCTTAGTTTCTGCCAGTCTTCTAGGAAGCCTTCAGATGCTCTTACGAACTCCATGTTCCTTTGCCAGACGCGAACGTTTTCCTTGGTGGTCTCCCTGCAGAACCGGGACATAAGGCCCCATTCGACTTCATTGTAGACCTGTACACCTTCCTGGAACTCCTTGTACAGCATGCGAGTGTCGACATCATCATAGGTGAAGAGTCCCTCGATGGTGAGGGGCTTCTCTACACGTAGACTGCCTTGACTTGCCGATAGGCTAGGATCTTCATATGACATTCATATCACCTAGCTGTGCGCTCCGCCGTTCTGCGCTGGAATCGGTACGAAGAGGAAGACCATGTTAGCCGCGTAAGCAAAGCCACAACAGACACCGTCGGTTGCGAGGGTTGTCGAAGGAGCGCTGCCTCCAGTTTCATCTCCCGTGTATACCATGTTACCGATGGTCTGAGTTGTCTCCACTTCCATCCGGCATGTGGTTACGATGGTCAGCGGATCGCCTTCCGCGACGGTGAATAAGGCCCATCCGTGGACAATGTCGTATTTAACCTCGTCGATGTTCCATGCCTTTCCGCTGGTGTCGACCCAGACGCTGTGGCCTATCGTGATGGCTTCTCCTGCCTCGGCTTTGATGGTTGTCCGCATATCGAACATCTTGATTCCGCGGGCTACTAATGTTGCCATCAGTTATTCATCTCCTTTTGCCAGGGAAGCTTGTTCTTGTCAGCCTTATCCTGGATCAAGCTGTCGAGTCCGTGCAAACCAATTAGCTCCATTTTTCGCTCAGGTGTGAGGCCGGTGCCTACGGCGCCTCCGGGCTTGCCGGATTCTAGGTGTCCCACATCTTGGTGAGAGGAGAATTTCTGGGTTTTCTCGAAGAATTCGAGAAGCTCGCCCTGATCCTCGTCATTGAGTTTGGCCGCTAGTTTGATGACCATGTCTCTCTGGATCGGTGCAAGGTGCTTGTCTTGGATCAGAGCTTCCACTTTCGCGGATACTCCGTCAAGTTCCTTCTCTTTCTCGAGCTTCGAGAGGCGTTCCTGTAGGTCGGTGATGAGATCGTCTTTCTCATCCTTTTTCTTCTTCTTCCCCTCGTCGTCGTCGTCGTCGTCGTCACCGTTGACTTTCTTTGCGAGCGCCTTGGCGAGCTCCTCTACCTCGGCGATCTCCTCGTCTTTAGGAGCTGGCTCAGGATACTTTTTCTTGAACTCTTCACCGCATTCCTTGAGAGATTTACCTTCGCCCAGGCATTCCTTCATGAAGTCCTTGTAGGAGACGTCTTTTCCATCGTCATCGCCGTCACCGTCACCTTCTTCCTTGCCTTTCAGCAAGACCTTGATGGCGTCATAAAGTTCGGCGTTGGACATCTCGTCTTTGATTCCCATGTCTTCTAGAACCTTGGCGTAGTCCTCGGCTTCGAGCTTTTCCTTCAAGAATGTTAGTACGGCTTTCATCTTCTGCTCTTTATCGGGAGAGTCTTCTCCCCCTGTTTCAGCATCAAGTGTTTCAAAGTTTACGATCGGGTTATCATTATCTTCTGGTTTAGACAATGTGTTTTCCAGAGAATGAAATAGTGACAGCCCTTATAACGTATACCGACAAACACCACGGACAACAACCATACTTTTCCCCAGTATTTATTCTACAAGGATGAGAATTATCATGTTTTAATTGGATAATGCATTAGGAAGGGACATTGTTATTTGAAGGGAATAATTTGCATATTCCATCGGACAATCTTAAATATAACGTGGAAAATGAGGTAATACGGTGGGAAATTGGATAAACAATTATCTAAATCCATGATTCTCTCATCAAATGAAAATAACCCTATACTTAAACTAATAGAGAAAATGAAGTTATTATTCTCATATGGCGCGAACAACCTCTCCCAGCGAGCTGTAGCCGTCCAGGAGTTAGTTGCATTCCTTGAGAGTATCATGAAAAGCCCTGTCACATCGGATGTTTTCTTCTACTTCCTTGAACATGGCGCCGCCACGGCCTGGCTTCTCCAAGTAGATCTCACACAGCCGGAGGCCTCAGTCTATAGAGCCCTAAAAAACCTCCGAAAGATGGACATCCTAGTTAATGCCATAAAAATCTCCAAACACAAAGATTCAAGGGGAGGGCCCCGCCCCATCGTATGGGCTCTTCAGGGAGCACATGCCACGGATGTTGCTGCGGCGATACGCAAGCATTACAGATCCCTTTCGCCAAAGTACCGCGTCGCGGAGGAGCTGGTTCAGACAGTCATCAAGGACCACCTTGAGAGGAACACACATGTTGACGGGATAACTCACCGGACGATCCTCGGTATCATAAAAGGACAAGCTGAGCCATATCATACACGGGATATCGCGGACCTCGCCGCGACAATCCTTCATGGCCAGGGCATCAAAGTCTGGAGATAATTATTCAGGTCTCCACTGGTAAAAGGGAACATCCTCCATGGTGAAAACGGGATCCTCGTCGATGGTGTCAATCCATATCCGATCGAGCCCCTGGGCGGAGAGATAGAATTCCAGTATTTGCATCATCATACCTTCCCAGTATTCCATAGCTGACTCGTTCGTGGTGAGGATCTTAACGTCAACAGGTGCGACTTTTACTATATATCTTGCCCGGGGGCCAAAGACATTCCTAGCATACAGGCTCGCCACGACCCCGTAGGTCGTCGCCCGTCTGATGGCCATGGGGGTTTTACTGATGTCAGTCCAGCTCACATATTGTCCTATCTCGTTTGCTATCAGCCAAGTTTTAATATCCTCCATCACACCAATGATAATTTCTTCAAGGAAGCTATCGGAAATCCTAGCTTCACTCAATTCTACGACACCATTCACCCATCGACGGTTGGTCCAAAAAGGATATGACCGGACATTAAAATAGGCTAGAAGCCTCACGCTACCGTCGTAATCAACCACCCTCGATCAATTCCGCATCGTGAATATAGGCCCCCGCTATTTTATCCGCCCTGACCTCCTTCGCTGGTTCGAACCGTTTCAGAATTCGAGGATGATAAACCCAGACATCCGGTCCCTCGAGGACCGCCCATTCCTTATCAGACAGCCCATGCTTGAGTTTCTTTGCCTCCATCAACGACATCTTCTCGGGGAATCCCTCAACATAAAGTCCGTGGGCTAATCCATCACAGCCTAGAAGTATGGCCTGCTTCGCATATTCACTGTATGGCTTCGAACGAATGAGCACTTTAACCTCGTTGGAGATGAGGCCCTTTACGATATGCTCAGGGAGGACAGCTAGGGGATTACTTCCACCTAAGCCGATCTGGGCTCCATCGAAGAGAGCCTGGGCATTGGGCGCCATTTCTTTAAGTTCGTCATTCAGACCCTCATGGGTTTTACCGACGTGGCCTATCTGCGTGAAGAAGATCTTGGGGATATCGGCTTCTTGGGCCCATTTAATCTGATCCTCCATAGAGGCATGGCCAGGGCGTATGCCCCGACGTAATGAAGCGCCGTCACCGATGAAGATATCCACCCCTTTCAGGAGGGTTTCATGGTTCGGGATAGAAAGTACATCACTACAATGCCATACGTTTCTATTCCCTAGCTTGATTTTGAAACCGAGAGCATCGGGATCTCCTGGCTTCGCGTGCTTAACAGCTGCGCCCATGACTTCGAACTGTCCTGCCTTGAAGGTTTCCCCGGGCTTGATGACATATCGCTTGAAATTGTAGATCTTATCGAATTTTCCTTTCTGACCGCTGAGAGCCCGATAATGCTTCCTGAGGTAGGCCCATACTTCCTTCGTGGCAAATACGATCGGCTTCAAGGCTCTGAGCTCATGGAGACCACCAATTACATCCTCATGGATGTGCTCAAGGAGAACGAAATTGGGCTTTACTTTCCGGTCGCCTACCATCCCGATGATTCCTTTTGGAGCGTTGATGAGAAGATTATCATCTCCTATGGTAAATAGGGTGGCCGTGTAATTGCGTCGGCTCTTTCCTCCAGCTTTGTATTCCTTACATTGTGGACTTTCCTCACGGCCTTCCTTGCAGATATCGGTGAATGCTCCCGTGCCTAGGGCGGTTATGGCCACACGTCCTCCCAATTCCTTAACTTCCCCATCCTTGAGCTTGCGGAGGGCCCTGGCCTCAGCGTAATCGCGCCGAGGGATACCATACCGTTTCATCCAGTTTTCCACTGTGGAGCGGGGGATCCCTGTTTCGGTTGAGATCTCCTGGGTGCTCTTTGTCAGATCGTAATAGCTATGTTGCAGGTATTGATCTATCGTCATGCCGAATTTGTAGACTTTCCCGTCGAGGTCAGCTATGGTACCCATCCTCGCGTCTATTGGGTGGCAGGTCGGACAGGCGCCTTTTGGAACGACGGAGAGACCCTGGCAGACTCCGCCGATTACATGGCTGTGCTGATGTTCTGCATCCCATACTGTCTCAGGTATGACTTCGATGCTGAAGGCTCCAAGCGTCTTGTTCAAGATGAGTTGCATGGCCATGGGATGCCAGATTACAGCTTCAACGTGGCCCCAGCCCGTGTTCTCATCATACCATCGTTTATGGACGAAGCCTACGACATCGCCTTTAAGCTCCCCATGGAGCACGACCACGGGCTGCCGGTACATCGAGGGCCAGAAGGCCTTGATCCCCTGCTTCGTGAAGAAGCTGGGCTCAGCATCCATAGGGATTACTTCACCTGGTTTGATTGCGGGCCCTCGTATCAGGAGGATTCCGTCTTTCTCCGTCACGTGGAGATCGTTTGTTCCACAGGAGAGAACAGCTCGAGAGGAAAGGAGTAATGCCTTTTTCTCAGCGGGGAGCTCGGTCTTCTGTAAAGTCCATGTCTCACCGCTTCGAACCAGGACATAGGATCCTTCAAGAGTTTTACCATGGAAACGGAGCATCAAACGGTTATGGAAATCCTCAAGGATTCTGATTCGTCCGTAATCACTCGTGTCGAATTCAGTCTTGATCTTCTTGACACGGCTTGCAGAATGCTTCGGTGCAAGTTCACCTGTGGTTGGAATCAACTCCTTCAGGTCTGCATCAGTCCGACGCCGTGCAGTGGCGCCTGCCTCCTTGAGGGGATCTGTGTCTTTACCGAAGTCAAAGGCATCATGGATTTTTGAGCCATCATGGATTATCAGCCAATACCTCGTTACGGGGAGGCCACGCCGCACTTCGGGTCCTTTATGCCATACCCGCTTCACGGCGAATTGGAGGCCGGCTTCAAGTTTAATCGGCACTTTCTTGGCTTTAATCTCTTTAACGAGGCCATCTCTCACCGCCTTGGCGTTTTTCGCCCTCCAATACTGACGATTTCGAGGGATCTGACTCCTGACGTATTCGGGGAGGGCGGATACGCCTTTGGGCGGCATCCACGGCTTGGCGACGGCCCTCGAGGAAATTACATAAGGCAGGTCCTCGGGTTTGGTGAAGAATGTGAGCCATGCAAAAGATTCTTTGACATCCCAAGTCTTTCTCGTGGGGACTCTCCGCACGACCATCCGGCGCTTGCCTAGTTTCTCACCTTTCAGGAAGTATTCATGGAAGCTTCCTTTCTGTGCACCGAATTCGATGGTACCCCGGTCCATGATGATGAGGTGTCCTTCAAGTTCCTTGGTGGCCCCGACGGCGCCGGCGGGGATTTCCTCTTCATAGTCTAGCCAGACGGGGGACATTGGAGCTTTCTTCTGGGCTAGGATCTTCGCGTTGGGATCCTTCAGGTAGCCTTCAACTTCATCTTTCCATAATTCCTCGACGAGAGCTCGGATTTGCTTGGAGGAGAGTGTTTGAGTCCTCTTTTGAAGCGCCTTCCTCAGCGTCCGGCCATCCTTGGTTGAACTGAGTTTTTTCGAGAGATCTCCCAGGGACAGGTTCTTCAGATTCCCTTCAGTTATTCCGGCTTTGGCTCTGAGGGCAGGGTTTACCTTTCTCAGCAAGACGCGGATGAGGCTCTTGCCCACGTTCAAAGTCCAGCCAATCGCCTGGCTTTTACTGATCGTCATCCTGAAATCCCCATGGACGCTTAACCCGCGAACATGGAGCTGCAGGGTGAACCTCTGTGGAGTCTCAGGGTACACCATGTACGGGTTCTCCCTGAGGCGCATTACCTTCTTGAGAGGGACAATGGCACCACAGGACAGTTTCATACCGGGTATGGAGGACGACCGGATACTCTTGAAGAATGAGGCTAACTCCCGGGTGTTGAGTCTCACTTCATCGGGCAGAGTAGTTTCTTGAAGGCTGATAGGTGGGAATAATATCTCACCGAGAGGAAGAGGCTGCTCCAGGGAGAAGTCTATTTCATGCTCCATCATCTTCTCGAGAAGTTCTCTCTTCGTAGCAGTGCCGATGATCTCCGTGATCCCGAGATCTTTCAATTTAGAATAAACATCGTCGACATTCTTGAGATAGGCCCATTCTAACTTCTGTCCTCGAGGAGGAAGTTTTTTGATGTATTTCTTCTTCTGCTTCTCTGTAAGCGCATTCCACTTGTCGCGATCTCCGTCAAAGAAGTGTTCAATCGCCCTTTCTTCATCTGTTCTCGGGATTCCGGTGGTTAAGGCAATCCACGGAGCGTCACAGCAGGCAAGTGGAGAATAGATACCATACCTGGCAGCCACGAGGTAGGCAGATGCTCTCTGTTTCTTTTTTACCGTTTTACTGATAGTTTCGGCTGTCTGGACAGGGTCAGGACGGGTCTTGTCCTCTCTAATTTCAAGAACTTGGGGATGGAACCAATGGTAGGCGTGTTCTCCGATCTTCCGGATATCCTTCACGCTCACCCTGATGATATCCCCGACGCTGGCCTCTTTCTTCGTATTGAAGGTTTTACCGAGGACCGCATAGACCCGCCCCTTCCACTTCACGAAATCGTTGCTCGTGGAATCCAGCGGCGCAGGTTCTGCTGAACCCACCCCTCCAGGGGATGGACCAATAGCTCCGATGTAGTTGAAGGTGGTCCCCTTCTTGATGACTCCAACCACCAAAACATCGATCTCGAAGGCCGCCTTCATTTTACTCCATAAAGGCGTGCTCCCGGAGAGCCTGTACTTTGAGTCGGCCTGCTTGAACATGGCTCCCTCGCTCCCTGAAACCTTGGCGGCTTCACCGGCGAATTTGACCATCTGCTCCGCAGATGTAGCCCAGTTAAGTTTGTTTTCCCAGATATGGAACTTGAAATCAGAAGCGGATTTGGGCACATCTCTGACGGGGAACTCGAGTCCATGCAGCCTGCTTCGGCGTTCTTCATAGGGCTTGTTGTGGAGCTGCTCGCCATCGATCAGCAGCACGTCGAAGACATGGATTGCCCACCGGCTATCGTCGACGGGGCCTTTGGCTCCCTTGGCGAATGCGGGGGCAGCCCCGACTCGGCCTAGGTTGGTGAACTCCTCATCATAGGGCGTAGCCTCACCATCGATCACATAGGACTTGGCAGCCGACCGCTTGATATCCGCGACTATACTGGGCAGCTGCTCCGTGATCTCATGGCCGGACTCCGTGAAGATTTTACCCTGATCCCCACCTTTATGCAGCTGCACCCTGAAGCCATCTACCTTCACCTCATTGGCCTGCTTGTTAGGGACTTTGAAGAGATCCTCGGCGAGATCTTCAACCGACTCGAGGCCAAAAACCTCCCTCTCGGAGTATCCCTTCTTAGTGGTTTTCATTTGAGCGAAGGGATAGAGAGCCTCGATCTGTTTGCGCTTCGTCATCAAACTGAAACGCTCATCAGCGGACAGGCCCTCCCAGCGACCTGAATCGACGAGGCTGCGGATTTTCGCGTCGGCAGCCTCCGCCAGTTTCAGCTTTTCACTTCTTTGATACATGAACCAATTAGAGCTACCATCGACAGGATATCCTGTGCTTCCAGGAATGAGGAAAAATGGTCCGTCTTCCTCTTTCAGGAAGTCTATAGTATCCCGCCTTCCATTAAAATAGAATACGGGAGCAATGCGAAGAGGGTCCTCCACGGAGAGCTTATTCATGAAGTGTCTGCGCTCCACGGCCGTCTGGAAGATGTGTTCAGATTCTCGGTACCAAATGAGGTCTAAGATGTAGTAGCGGTATTTTCCACCTTCTTTTGTGAGGAAACCATCCAAAACAAGAGTTTTAGGATCCTCAATGGCGAGGACGGCCTCCACAATATTATCGGGAATATCCACCTCATCTAAGCTTTCATCGAATGCGATGACCTGCGATTCCTTCCGGTGGACCATCATTCGGAGGCCCTTAGGCTCAACAACAAAATAACCGTCCTCGAGGAGCTCGCGAGGATCATCTATGAAATAGCTTGGAGTAGCAGGCTTTATGGGTGCCATTGGACTAATATGATACCTCGGCTCGAGTGGTTTCGGATTTTTGACAGGAACCGCCCAGAGCTCGTATACGGGGATGTGAGGACCATGGGGGCCTCCTGGTTCCCAGAGGAGCTCCACGGATTCCCTCAGTTCCTCAGGTAGAGCCTCTAAAAATCGATGCTTATAACCTTCATTACGGGTAGCATGGAAGAGAACATCGAGATCGCTACCTTCCTTCCCTGAAACCGAGCTCCCGACTAGGCTGATGAAACCTTCATCGAGTAGGAAGCTCTCCCTCTGTTTCAACATTGCCTCGAGGTTGCCGCCGAGCTCCAGGGGCTCGGTCTTCATCGGTGATTTGTGGTTCCGCCCCGCGTCTAGGCCTCTGTTCTGGAATTCGTCTACTATGAGATCGTGAAGCTTCACCAACTCCTTCTTCTCGAGGAATAATTTATTGCCTCGAGAGAGGGTCTTCTCCCACATATGCAGCCATCGGTGGTCGTCCAACACGACGGCATCCGGCTCCCCCTTCCAAACTCGTTTACCTGCGAGGGCGGCCTCAGCTTTCTCACGGTCCATCAACTCGAGGCCTAATAAATCCGTGGCCATAAGCTCCAGGCGGTATAGTGCATACCAAGCTTCTGGAGCGAACTGCATGAGGATGGGGTCCTGCCCCTCAATCTTCCGCTTAAGCCATGCGCAGAAAGCATCTGGATCCTTCTTGTCAGGATTCTTCCGCACGCAATCTGCATGATTCTTGTACTTGCCGAAGGGCATTATTCTTCAACCTCCTCTTCCTTTTCTTCTCCTTCCGGAGGGAGTTTCGCAGTCTCTTTTAGCCTTTTCCGAACTTCGTCGCTAGGGGCGGGGAAGTGGAGCTCGGTTCTCACCCACGGTTCATCAGTGTAGACCAATCCCTTATCGAGGGCTGTGAAGATCTTCTGGAAGATGGCTGCTTGATCCAGCGTTGTCAGAGGGGCGAATGAGAGTTTGGGGTAGACGTCCACGGACCAGTTGAGATCCGTGATGATTTGGAGCATATCATTCGTTACCCCGATTAGTTCGAGGCGGAAATCCTCGAAGCGCATCATCAACAGATCGAGCGGGACTTTAGAACTGTAGGTGCTCCCGCCTCCGGAGAAGATGGGTTCACCAATAAGCATCCTGCGGAGGATCATCTCGTCCTGGTATCGAATGTACCTCTCAAACGGCATCTCCGCACGTTTTGATTCGAGGACCTTAATATCTGTGGGATCCTTCTCGTCGCCTCTCCGTATCACGGCTTGGCTTCTGGCGAAAAGATGCTCGATCGCCTCTCCGATGGTGACCATATCCTTGAGGGTGGATGATATTCCGAGAAGGATTGGAGATCCGAAGCGTTCGTATGCTATGTTGGCGAACTTCAACATCGCGTCTTTGATGAACCAGTTTTTATAGCAGCCCCGGAGGATGGATTTTCCATACCAGTTACCCCATTGTTTTTCATGGCTCCAGATGAGGGTGCGGTCGAGAGGAAGGGGGATTCGCTGCCCGCTGATTCGCTGTTCCACTTTAAGGAGGTTTCCGGGGGGGTCTGTGTAGAATACTATCTGTTCGGGGTTGAAAGTTTTCAGAGCATTGAGGCGCCGAGGCATCCAGAAATTCTTATAATCATCAAAGACAAGCTCGGTCGCAGTGAAGCCATAGGGGATGGCGAGCATCATTTGTTTCATGGCATCCCGAAAAGTAGGCCATCTCATGCGGTCAAGAGAGTCAGTCAGGGTTTTAACGATCTCCTCATCTTCGTGAACGATCTTCCACGGCTTCATCAAGACGCCCATTTGGATGATGTCAAAGCCAGCGATGACTTGAGCATCATAGTCGAGCATCTTCTTATACTCGTCAAAACCGATTTCTTCAGGATTGTAATCGCCTATGGTGAGGTTTGCCCAGGTTGTTGGCTTATAGACTCCGATATCCTCCGTGAGGCCTTTTACCTTCTGTTCGGAGCGCTGCAGTTTGAGTATCATCCCCTCGATCTGGTCATCTATTTGACGGTAAAACGCCAGATCTTCGGGGGGCATCAGGAAATTGGATATCCTTCGTCGGATGGTTCTCATCCTCGGAGTTTGTTCTACTCCCATATGTTCTTCCTCAAATCGCCTCTATTCTTCCAATTGGCAGGCATCCAACCTTTTTCTCCCGACTCAAACTTCTCCCAATCATTAGCGCTGGGGGTGGAGACTGGTTGTACATTAGGCTGACCAGTTTCGGCTCCTTCATAGTAGCGTGGTTGCCATCCAGATAAAAGGCAGATGAAGGCGTCACAGCAGTGGTCGTAACCTTTCTTCGGTTTACCATCCGTTCCTCGCTTCCATTTGAGCAGCTGTTTTTTTAGCAGTTGAAACTCGGGGGTATCAGGGATTACAATCTTCCGCTTTGACAGCCAATAATATGCGATTCCAATCATCCACTCTTTGCCATAGGTCTGCCGCTGGAATGCACGGGAGACGACTCGGAAGCCGCGATCTCTGATCTCCTGATTCTGGAAGGCGCCGGATGCGTCGGCAAACCATTCGTTAATATCATAGGCGAAGGCGTCCTGTTCGGCTTGATCGGCCCAATCTGAGGGGCTTGTCCCGCTTCCAGCCACCATTTTTAGGATGGCAATCTTCCCTCCCAAGGCTCGGTATCCTTCAAGGAGGACTGTATCATGATCGAAGCCCCAGTCTATGCCCCCCTTGGAATCACCTTGGAACTTGAGCCCGTAGGAGAATGTCACCCAGGGTTTATCTTTTATTTCAACTTTATTGGCATCGATCGGTGTTCCATCGACTAAAAAGCCGGGATTATCAGGATCCTCGGGATTATAGGGGGTGCCATCGAGGAGGAAACCGGGGTTGTCGGGGTCTGGCGCGACGAAGGCCTCCCGGATGAAGGTGCGTGGGAAAACTCTGCCCGCCCGCTTCGGTAGGCCGCCGACGTACTGGGTATGGAACATATCATCACTGAGGAAGTAGGCTGCACTTTCAGTATCCTCGAGGGCTGCTTTAGTCTGCAGGTGGGGGGAATCTTTAGCCTCCCATTCGATTTTGATCCACCCCTTTTTATGGAGAGGCTTACCTGGTTCACAGTCATCCAGGATATCGAGGAATGCATCGGTGTTCTCCTTTCCCTCTGTAGCGGTGCTGAGTAGGAACCGCATGGGTTTTTTACTGCTTCGGTTCATCGGCCATGCCTCCTCGACGATTTGATTGGGGATCAATACAAACTCGTCCATAGCCTGACCATCGGAGGTGGGGGCGTTGACCTGCCTCGAGGTGGCCGCGGTATACATGATCCAACCGCCAGCCTTGTATTCAGTGATCGTGGTCATAGGCGGCCGCACGAGGAAATTCGCTAAGAATTCTCTTTGTTCTCTGAATTCGGGGCCGGACGGTGAAAGGATGGCCTTACAATAACTATAGAGCCATTTCGCCTGAGCCTCTGAACCCGAAACGATGAAGAATCGATAAGTCTGATCTCTGAGTGTCAACCAGACGACGACAATGGCGACGAGGATCGTCTTACCTCCCTTACGGGGAGCCCGGATCGCAAAATATTTATGGCCATCTTGAACGAACTGGAGGAGCTTGATTTGCTGTAATGAAGCAAGTTTGAGGTCAAATAGCCGCTTGGGGACGTAGTGTTCTACGAAGTAGAATATGTTCTTCATTGCCTTTTCCCATTTTCCTGCACCTCGTTTTTTCTGGACAAGGGAGAGGATGGGATCTTCTAATTCACTCGTCAAGACTTATTCAAAAAGAATAGGGGGGGACTATACTAAAAGTTTAGCCTACCGTCACTATTAAGTTGGGGGGGGCGGAGCGAAAAGATAGTCGAAACAGACCTTGATCCGGTGCTGTATGTCTTCCGGGAGCGTTTTTTCCTCCACAAGGGCCTCATTTACGGCATTTCGGAAATCAGCGAAGACGTATTCGCCTTTATCAGCGGATATACTAATGTACATCTCCTCAAGGTCGGTTGCTACTCGGGGGTCCATATGTTCATAGATGATGTCAACCAGTTGACCAAGCACCATCAGGCGCAGAATTTTCTCATTAGCGGTTAGCCGCCGCATAATTCCATCAAAATGTTCAGGTCTCATCATTTTGTTTCACCTACATTATATCGGATGCCTGTGATCTCGCAGGGCTCTTCTGCCTCTATACACTCGCAGTATGCTATGACTCTGCGTGCTCCGGGACTGGCTTTTGCGTGGAACCGGGGGCAATTTTTGCATCGGTCTACATTATACCAGGAGGTGAGGAAGGCAATCGTGAAAGTGCCCGCCTTTTCGTTAATACCCACAAATGACGGCGTTTTGTTCAAGCTCATGTTCTCTCTCCCGGGGACACATCACCGATAACGGGTGAATCTCAGCGGGGGTTTGATCCTTTTTGATACGATATTTGCAGAGAAGCGCGTTGCATCGGCTATCGACTTCAAGCCCAAACTGGCAGCCATCCAAAACTTCGACTTCATCGATGAGAGGATTATACTGCCACTCAGACATCCGATCACTAAAATCTATACTGGACTCTATATTATATAAGAATATTTAACGCAGACATCTCATGCTTGAGGAAAGACCGGTACATTGAAAGGGTGATAATCCGAAGAGAATCCGTCTTTGGAGTTTCGTTTTCACATTCCTCGTTTACGAGAGTATACAAATTTCTTATTTCATTGATCGTCATCTGCCCTATGCCTTCTTTAGCCTTATCCAATAAAACATCGAGTTCAGGACTGTGAGGACTAAGGAGGGCTGCCGGAAGATCCCTCTCGAAGAATTTCCAGATTGTACGCATTTTAGTGTCAAGATCATGGAGGCATCGACGGTCCTCTACAGTGAGTTGATTTTCTTCTAACTTCGTTAGGCGGTTTTCCATCTTCTTTCCGGAGTTCATCCATGAAAAGATCATGGCAATGATGGAGAGGGATACACCGACTATCCCGAAGATCAATTCAGGGTTCGTATTGCACCGCCTCGTTAATTATAGTTGAAACATGATTAACTTAGGCTAAAGAGAATAAAATAGTTTCGTCCACGATAACGATTATTCTATATATCCATCCAGAGTATAACCCAATCGAAATGTCTGAAGAAAATGAGACATATCAAGATATTACAATTAAATTACCGGTCAATATGATAAAGAAGATTCAGGAGGACATCGAAGGAACTAGCTTCACAGGAGTTGAAGGCTTCATCGTATCCCTCGTTCTCCAAAAATACCCGGAACTGCGAAAGCCAGATTACACCGAAGAAGAAGAGGAAATCATCAGGGAACGCCTCCGCAAACTTGGATATCTCGGATGAAGGCTTAAATCCTACTCATCCACCCATTAAAGCAGGGTGGGCATGGGGGTTTTGTCCGATTCTCACCGGTCCGGTCATTCTGCCCCTATGCCTCCTTAATATTTTAGCTCTTCAAGAGTGGGTTTTCTATCGCTAAAATTTAGGATTGGGCAGCCGCATCTTGGACATTCAACCGGGAGGTCCTTCTCCTCCAGCAATGTATTACTCCACCAAGGGCAATCCGGGGCAGGACAGAAAAGCCTCCTCATCATCAATCAATAAGGGATGGAAAAGATTTAAACAGTTTAGCACCTACAGTTTTGTGGGGTTTTATTATAACGAAGCGCGATCCGGATAAAACCATTCTGCATGTGCCACTCCCTAACGAGGAATTCGATTACCTCTCCAAAATGAGAGGCCCACGGAAGTGGAGAACCTTCTTCAAGGAGATCCAGGACGACGCGAGGAAGGCGGCTGAGGTGAACCAGCATCTCCGGGAGAGGATAAAATTCCTCAAGGCGCAGCTCAAGAACACTACGTGGGACTTGGAGGAATAGAATGTCTGAGAAAAAGAAATCACCATTACAGGTGGCTTTGGAGAAGGATTGCATCTTCCTCGTCGTGGCCGAGATCATCAGCCAAGTTTTACGACCAACGACGTATGGGCAGGGTCCCAAAACTAGTGTGAAATGTCGCGGGGCCGAATGCGCACAGTTTGACATATTCGCTGCTAGGTGCGGATTCTTGAAGTGAGCGTAGAGGAAATAAACGAAGAGGAAGAAGAGGTCAGCGCTGAAGACCTCAAATACCGACTACTCAGGATGATCTACGACCAACCGACCATTCTCTTCTATATTTTAGAGGTATTATTCGAGCTTCTGGAGGCCCGTGAAGTCATGAATGAAGGAGAAGCAAAAGCTCTCATCAGCGAGGCTGTAAAAAGGTGGAGGGATGAAGGTGGAGAAATCTAGTGGGAAACTGAAGAACCTTGAAGAATCCTTGGGCGCTCCCGTCAAACTAAGCGCGAAGGAAAAGGAAAAATTCGAAAGAGTATTCGAGGGTCTTAAAGAATGGTTAGATGATGCACAGGGAGTTATCCTAGAAAAAGACCGCGATGAGGCCTACCGTTATCTTCGACTATTACTTATTGCTCTCGCAAAAGTCGATGTCGATTACCTAGCAGGAGTTAAAGTCGCCATGGGTGACGGCGAACTTGGCCGTATTGAAGATCCTAAGGAAAAGATTCCAGAACCTATCGTCAGGCCCACCAAAGAACAGGTTGATGGATGGCTCGATCAGATGCCTGCCAAAATGAAACGAAACGCAATAACGCTCCTTGACTGCCTCAAACAATATTGTGACCCGGAGAGCGAAGTGGGTGTAGACATCATCTGCAATCACTGTAGCCTCGAGGAGATGGAGCAGTGTATTCGCAATGCAGACCCCTCCATCACAGATTCGATGACAGTATTCATGAAGGTCCAGCAGGAGGGTTCATAATGCGTGAGAAGAGGGTCTTAATCGTCAAATGGGATGAAGAAAAGGAAAGCCTAGAGGAACTCGTCCCGGCAGAGAAGGAGACCAGATTCATCTACGGGAATGATGATATGATCCTTCTGGTTATAGTCAAAGATCCTGGCCGAGCCCCGCGTGTGATGCCCGTGAATATAGAGGATCCTGGACTGTTTATCTCCGAGGATTTTGAGGAAACATGGGAGGACATAGGTGATAAGGTTAGAGCGGAAATATCGAGGATAGGGCTGAAATGAAAAGGATTACCGATCCAGAATATATTGCCTGGCAGGCGATGGGGACTCTACCGCGGAATAAGAATTACTGGATCTACTTCAGCCCGGATAACCTGTACGCGGCTCTGGTGAACTCCATAAACCAGGAGATAATATTCATCTCAGATCGAACTTCCGGGCATGAAATCTATAAATCTCCCAACTCGAGGAAGCATGCCCAGTTCTTCTATGCAATGAAGAAATCGGCATTCATTCCACGGAAAATAGTTTAGACTTCTATTTCATCCCCGACGATCCCGAAACTTGAGATCCGAAAAGGAGTCTCACCATCAGGGAGGAAGGGACTTGCCACGATCTTCGCGATCCTGAGATTATCACGGCCTTTACGCAAGAAGACTCGTGTATGAACGGCATGACCGAGCACATGGCCGCCCGTAGCCGTCGGATATTGAGGCCCGCCATATGAATCAGGATGGGCTAATACTTGGTTTGTCACGACACCGGCCGCGTTAAATCCCATGCAGAGCCGCTTCAGTTTACTCAGATGCTGGTTCAGCTTTCCCTGACGTGGAGCTAGGACTTCCCTTCCAATGAACTCGCTACGGAAATGAGCCATCACACTGTCTACGATGATAAGCCGAACCCCATTTTCCTTAATTACCTCGTCAGCATTATCGAGGAGAACCACTTGATGCTCGCTAGTATAAGCTCCGGCATAGATAATCCGTTTCAAAACCTTCTTAGGATCAAGCTTGAGATGAGCGGCCATCTCAACGATTCTCCACGGCCTGAAGACATTTTCAGTATCGATGTAAAGACATGAACCATCCAAGCCCCCCTCTTCGACGGGGAGCTGTACAGTGACAGCGAGCTGCTGGCAGATCTGCGATTTCCCGGATCCGTACTCCCCATGGAATTCAGTTATACTTCCGGTCTCGAGGCCGCCCTCCAGCAGCTTGTCGAGAGAATTGCATCCCGTCGTCATCTTGGTTTTATCCTTGTACATTTCAGCCAGCACTGCGGCGGTGACGAATTTTACCTCGAGACTCAGGCGCGCTGCTTTAATCACCTTGCCAGCCAAGGTTTCTCCGATTCCGGCCTCAATCAACTCTATTGTACTCGCCGTTGCGATTCCCTGAACCGTTCTGAAACCGGCTTCTCGCAGCTTGCCAGCGCCGGCTGGGCCCATGCCTGGAAGGTCTTCTATGGTTTGATACTTCGCCCGATAATATTCTCTGGGATCAGGTTTTTTCTCGTCCATTCTCACCGCGTATAAGCGGGTTTCTAGATGTATAAATAGCTTTTTTATAGAGGTAAGAATATAGAAAAAATTAGGAGTTGCGCCCGATCCACTTGTTCCCTAAGGCGCCTTTGAGGAATTTTTCGATAAGCACAGTAAGCCATCCATAGAGACCCATCTGCGCGATCCAGAACTCTTTTGTGACGTTGATGCCTGTGAAGGTGGCAATAAGACCTATCGATATAGAAACGATGACGGTAGCTCCAATCTTAGCTATATCAAAGAATTCGAATGGGCTCGGTCTAGGATCTGCATCCAGCCATGCCTGCATGAATCCAACCAAACCATAGCCGACTGCAGCGAAGATGGCAATCCAGAGATTTGTCCAGTCCATTTGATTATCTCTTCTCCAAAAAACTATAAAAGATAATTGGCGAAATGATAAGTATTTAAATAAAAAACTTATACACCACCAAAACATGCTGTGAACCATGGAAGTAATCGCGAAATTCAGATTAATCGAATGGAAAAACAGCGCATCCTCAAAGAAAGTCGGAGACAAATACGTGGACTGCATACTATCCACACTCACCTTCATCCCCGTCGCAGGCGACACCCCAGAGAACAAACTGTTCTGGGACGCAACCCCATCAGGAAAACTTGAACTAGGCATGGTCAACGAAAAAGCCGTAAAAGAATTCGAGATGCTAAAAGAATACTACATCACCATCAAACCAGCGGAGTAACACATCCCTTTTTTTATAGACGCTTCTCTATATTTCTTGCCCATGGGCAAGATTTATAGACTCTTCTCTAGTATTTTCGTATATGGCCGCTGAAATGATTGGGCGGGCGATGCGGCTACCGCTTTCCATCATCAGCTATGGCCCCCTAGTTACTTCCTGGTGTTACCTGGAGTACCCGAATCATCCAGACGGCTGCCCGAATTATCTCGACAAGGACTGGTGCCCGCCTAAAGTGGCCGAATTCCCCGCCGGGGCCGACGTCAGCAGCTACAATGTGATCCGTGGCCATAACGACGAGATGTTCCTGCTGAAACTGAAGCCGGACATGGAGCCGACCATGTGGCTATTCATCCGACACTTCAACCTTAAAGCATGGGTGAAGAAACTCAGGGATAAACATCCCAAGATGTCGAATGCCCAGGCGAGGATCCCTTACCTCTACCACGACAGGGTGTACGCCCAGGTCTACGCTGATGCCGAAGCTTTCCGATGGACCCTGGGACGCCCCACTATCCTGCTGCGGAGGCCTGAGGCAAACGGCGTCAATCTGTTCGCGACGTCCCGGGTCAACGGAGGACCCCAGCTGAAGAAGAACCCGCAGGATGACGTCTACTTTATGGGGATTCTAGCTGAGAAATAATGGATTATAGCTCCATCATTTTCCGTGTTAACTCTGGGTCGCGACCCAATTTATTCTTCGATTTTTTCGTATAAGTTCGAAGCATTAGAGGAGCCGTAGCTTCATCGACCACTCGTCCAACCGATTGCTCAAGATGGCCATCTCCCAAGCGGAGAGAGCATCCACTGCATCCGCTAACTCCTCCGCTGTGGCTGCTTCCTTGAAGTTCATATATAACACGATCCAGCGCATACGGGACCGTTTCTCTTGATTTTCAATTTCCCTAAGATATCTCAGGAACTTATCATTCTCTTCGAGCTTGGTTACGACATCCCTCATTTTAGAGCTCAGCCAGAGGTGACCGTCAGGATCCTCGTCGAAGACCCCTTCGTCCACCAGGGATTGAATTATGCTAGACATGGGTCCTCCACGACGGGAAGGAAAGTAGTACAATTTCGCTCTAGCTTCCAGATATATTTTCCTCTTATAGGACAACGTCCTTCTGGAGGTTGAGTATATGGCCCCCAAGAAATATTTGTACGAAAATTGTCACAGAATGAACAATTTACTTTGGGCATTTCCATCACCTTAACAGGGGAGAGGCCTTAGGTTGTTCCCCACGCATCCTGATGGTAACGCAGTGGATTTTTCCCTCCCACCAGGCCGTGTATTCCTCATCCACCGACCTAATTCCCCCGTCCCGGTTCGAACCGGTGATTGAATATTATAGAGGATAATCTATAAATCTTGCCCATGGGCAAGAAATCTAGTGAAGACTCTATAAATTTACCCCCATGGTCTCCTTCCCATCATCCGCTCTCGTCTCTTCTTCACGGATTCTAGATCCTCATAGAAGTCCTCAGGGGTAGGGTTCTGCTTACTCCAATCACCCTTTGGTTCAGGTACCTGAACGCCGCATTCGACGCAGTATCCGCTCTCATATATCTCCCCCTCAAAAGGGTAAGTCAGGGAGCTGATGAGCTTCGTGCTGCAGTCCGGGCAGTGCTCCGGCGCCGGATGATCGGCATATCCCGCGAGCATGCGTTTAAACAGTGTGGATTCCATTCTCCATCGCCTCCTTAACCGCTGTCTTCAACCTTACAAGCCACTGGTCGACTAGTTCGATCATCTCAGGCTGGAAGGGTAGATGAAAGACGAGCTCGAAGTCATCGTCCAGAGTTTTAACTTTCCCATTCTCGAGTTTTACTATCTGGAGCAGGGCTATCCCCCAGAGGCCCTCGGGAGGATCATGAGTATCCAGCTTGACGAGCTCGAAGGTAAACTTGGGATCCGGTATTGACACCCAGAAATGAGTCCTATCGAATATCTCCTCACCTCGGTTGAACTGAACATAACGATAAGTAACGGGCAAACATGAAAGAGGCAGTACGCCTTGATAGTCTTTATTCAGCGCAGGGTTCTCCAATGTATGATCAGAGTTCATCTTCCGGACACCTCTCAACTGCATGATTCTCCAAGTTGGGGAGGCCGATACCCCATGACTCCGGTGGCGCCGTGATTTTGATCTTCCGGCATGGCTCGTGAAGCAGTGACTTCGGGAGATATTTGAAGTCGAGGGGTACAAGCTGCAGTATGTCTTCCCGCAGCGCCCTCAGGGCGCCCATGGTCTGCTCCTTCCATTTGGTCAGTTCGAATCCCCAGGCCTTTCCGCCGCTGCTACGCTGCTCCTCGAACTCTCTAGCCGTCATGCCGAAGTTGGCCTTGAAGACGGGGTCCTCCATGACTCCGAACATATCGACGTCCCGGGGCTCCTCCTCGTTGAGGGCGGATCCGACAATGTAGAACTCCAAATCAATAGGGCTCCTTGGTTTTCCTCCTCTTCTTCAGGCGCTTCTTCTTGGCCTTCTTCGTCATCCGTTTATGCGGGATGACATTAGCCTCCCGCAATCACGGGAACCAACCTGAGGGTCTGCTCTTCACGCTCCATCAGAGCCGCGAGGATCCCGGTCCGGGTAGCCATCTCAAGCTCGAGTTGGGCGTTCTGCCCCTCCCACACTCCGAACTTGCAGGGCAGCTTCTCCCTCTGATCCAAGATGAAGTCCACAGCCTCGGCAGGCATCATCTCCTGAATCTGGTCCCCGACGTTAGGATCGGGCCATCTTATCTTAACCATCCATTCTCACCTCCTCTCCCCCTCTCTGACTATGCCGTATGTTCCACAACCCCACTGAGCGATGAGCTCCCTGGTCCTGTGTTTGAACCAGTCGATGAACGCCGAAACCTCGTCCCCGAGCGGGTACTTGTAGCTCCGGACGTTGCCGCTCGAAGCCACGATCCCGGCGCCCCGGGCGCCCTCCAGGATGGTGAACTTCCCCGACTTGTTGATGATCAGCCGAAAATCACCCACCAGATTCTCCAGTTCTATGTCGGCGCCCTCCATGAAGGCGAAGTACTGGGCCGAGCTCATCTCCTCTTCGACCAGCTTCCAAGCCCGATCTCTCACCTCCTGGGGGAACTTCTCGGTGTACTGGAACTGCCGTCCCCCCACACGGGGGAAACCCCATTCGCCCGGGGCCATCATAATACTTCCCACATGCATGGCCATACTGCCATATCTGGCGACAGACGCATGAAAGCCCCCGAGAGCAACACGGTCTCCGTCGAGGGCCACGCCTATAGGGGTTTCATTTCTCCTCGCAGTGCCGTCTTCATTCATGATAACGAGATCCCCCGCTTCGAAGCCCTCGGCAGCTTCCCTCGTTGTAATTATACCCATTTCAAGAGCTCTAGCGAGGACAAGCAGACGCTCATCCGTCGTCCCGGCCTCATCGCCAGCGAAATCCATTCCGATAACGGCGTCCATCTTACTATCGGAGGAAAATTTCTCTCGCCAGAGACGCACAATATCCCCAAAGCGGATAGGCACCTCTTCATCGGGTTCGACCATGTGGTTCACTTTTTCTTCGTATCGGCATCTCTTTTAACTTATCCCAGAGCGTATTGAAGACAGTTTCGGAATAGATGCAGAACCCCTCGAGGAGCTCGCCTTCCTCTTCCTTTTTCTCGGTGAGGGTAATGAAAGGAAGCGCTTCGCCAGATGCCCTACTGATCTGTATGTTTCGATTTCCACATTCGATTACGGCTTGTGTCTCTTTATCCCGCCCCAAGACAAATTTGAATATGAGTCTAGGCACCACATCGAGCCGGGGTTTCACATTTAACTTCGAGGAGCAGTTTTCGCTACCGACGCACATGAAATTATAGAGGGGACTATAGAATAAAAGATGTTCGTTAACCCTCACCTAGCCTCCATTTTTGATCATTCTCATAAAATTTCCAAACCTTTCTGACTAGATAAAAGTATCCCCATAAGATAACGTATATTGGAACATTAATCCATTCTTGATTCCATTTAAAATATTCTTTAATGGCATCTGCGCATGGAAGAAGAAAAGGAACCATTAGGAGTACGGCAACAAACCAAACAGCGGCTCTCCAGCCGTTGAACTCGATTTTAACCATCTTCATTCTCACTGGATGACTTCTCGAGTATCGCAGCAAGGACGTCACGGGCCTCGTCGATGCCGAGGTAGCCTGACAGCTTCGCGAGATCCCTGGCCACGGTCCACAGTGTCGGATAGCCCGGGGGCAGCGTATAGACTGTACCCTTCGCGAAGACATGATCCTTATGCATGACTACAAACCCCGGCTCAGGATCCCTCTCGCGCTTCCCATCTTTAAATGGAATATAATCGGTTAGGAGCCCATAGGGTTGGAATCCAACCTCAGGCGCCTCCTCGAGCTCCTCGACGGGGAACTCGACAAAAGGCTCGAGCGCCGCGATCTGCTCGGGGGATCCTTTGACTAGGACCCAGTAGAAGCCGCTGAAGCTTGATTCAGAAGCCACTATAATGGGGCGACCCCGGGGATTCAACCAGGGGTCAAAGAACCAGCCGTCCTTCAGATCCGCGGTGAGGTCCTCAACCAGTTTTCCGGTTAGGCTGGCCGCGTGGAGGATCTTGCGCTCCGCTACGGGCCTCCACTTCCGGTAGTATTCGATGGCCTTCGGCACCAGTGAATTGGAGATACCTGCCTGATTCGAGATCTCACGGTAATAATCCAGTGCCCGATCACATAGTTCACCATGAGGGACAGCCTTGATGGTTTTAGGCATTTCTTCAAAGTCTGACATTCTATTCTATATTCCCGTCTAGAGGTGTTAAAGACTTTCGGGTACAGATAACCGGCTGCCTGACATTTTCAGGCGGTATATGCCCCCAGCAGAGGACCTCCCAATCCCGGCAATCATCAAAAGCTGAAAGTTTCAGATCTCCTGTTTCAACCTCCAGGCAGACCTCTCCATTCCAGTAGCGTTCCGGTTTAGGGTGAGGTACACTATGCCAAACCCGTTGGGGCGCAAGCCTTCCTTGAATATACTCTCAAGGTTTCCCCTCTCAGTCCAGTGATACAATATCAAGAGTATCCCTAATCCTCCCCCTCCCCATTTGACTGTACGGGGGACCCGGAATCGCCTAGGCCTCCCGTGCCGGCTCCGACCCTCGCCCGACGCCGTCGCGCCATATATAGGTGTGCACCCGGGGCACCGGCATACAGGGATGGGAGACGCGTGTTTAAAATACTTCCCACATGAATTAGCCAGCTCTATGATTTTCTACTATTTCCTCTATGAAGAGCCGTATCTCCCTTGCGCTCTTCTTTGCGTCGAATTGTTCTATATGCTTCCTGATGGCACGGCGTTCCCCGATCTTCTCTTCCAAGCTCAAAGCCCCCCATTCGATGGTCTTCTGCACCATTTCATAGGGAGTCTTACAGAGATACTTTTCCGGATACACCTTATCTGCGCCCAGATAATTGTTGAGGAGCGGATATCCGCCGCTCGCGCAGACCTCGGCCATGCTCAAGCCGAAGCTTTCCCGCCAGCTTGTGCACCAGTACAGGTCAGCGGTCTTGGCGAAGTCGGCCCAGGTACCCCTAGGGAAGTTCTCCGATTTGATGAGAAGCCGATTGGGAGGGAAGTCTAACTGTTCTATGAGCTCACGGCAGGCTACAAGATATTCCTGGCGCTCTTCTAGCTTGTAACTACCCTCCCACCGCCCGATGAGCGTCATCCTCCAGGGTTTATCCTCGTCGAGTTGGATGAGATCGTAGAATTGCTGGATAGCGGCGTAGATGCGCTTCACTGGAACAACCCAGGAAGCATGCATGACGATATGGTAACCAGGTACAGGTTGTTGGGGCGGTATGAATGTTTGAAGGTCGACGCCGAGGCTTTTGATCAGGATGTTCTTCGGGAGCTTGGTGAGAGGGGGGCGGTCTGGATTATTCTTAGTCCACTCGGCTCTGAGACGCAGCAGGCGCGGATAATGCGCATCCTGGATGATGAGCCCCGCTATATTACGCCAGTCCACAAAGACATGGTACATGACGTCAATCCCATGGCAGAACGCAATGAGAGGTTTTGTGTTCCCCTGGATCTGGGAGATCTCGATGTTTGGCGCCTGGGTCCATTCAAGGTAGGCGGCATCACACCAGTCCAGCATTTTCACCGTGTTAGCCCATCTTATCTGGACGTTGGGATTATTCGCCCACATCTTTACCGTATGATGTCGATTCAATTCGTCAAGTATGTGACGGCAGAAAGCTAGGTTCGTCGAGAAGAACGCGATCTTCACATCATCCCTCGCTCACGGCGATAGAGATCCTTACAATCATCTTTGAATTAAGGAGGATCCCTATAGCCTTGAGGACGTGCTCCTCGGTGCCGATTAACTCTAACTTCAGCTCATTCACCTCCGACCGTCTCGTCGGATATCTTGAGGAGGCCGCAGCCGGTGCATTTCCCATACTCCAGCGCCAGCTTGCGCCTGTTCACCCATCGGTAATCCCCCTTCACTATGAGGCGCAGGGCCCAACTCGGAAGGTCCCGCTTTTCGATCAGCGCACGCCTCTCCTCCGTGACGTCCTCGAAGACGTGATCACACTTACGGAAGAGAGCCCGCTCTATCTGCCTCGCCTCCGCCTCGAGTTTCCTCAGCTTCTCACGGGCTTCGAATGCCTCGATCTCCTCTTTCTTGGCTTGGGGTCCCAGGCCAATCGTAGGATCCGCGAGATATCCGGACATCAGTTGGCCCCTCGTGGCTGCGGGGTTTTCGGTATAGGAAAGATCTTAGTCGGGTTCGCCACTTTTCCATGTTTGATGATGACACCCCTGTTCAAATGATAATCAGCAATCTTCTTCATTGCCTCTCTATATCGAAGCCGTTTGAGTAGCTTATGCATCCTTCTCCCTCCAGCCCTGGGCAACTTTGAACATGCCCAGGAGACGGGCGGCCCTGCAAACTACGCAGCCGCATCCTTTCATCAATTATCCCCTCAGTGCCTCCAAAGTCTTGTCGACGTCAGAACTTATCTTCTTGATATTAGATCTTATCTCATCCGCCTTTTTGAGGAAAATGTCGAGCATTTTATCGACAGCTTCTTCATCCATGACACTGAAGGATATATCCTTTGAGTCTAAAAATTCATGATGGGTATGAGGATTCAATTCCATAACAGACATCTTAACGTGTAGAAACCTATCCTCGCGATTGATCTCAACAGAATATACGACATGGCCTTCGAGGCCCTTCAGTAACCTCGCTAAACCGTCAAGAATCGTTTCTACCTCCTTCCAAGCTCTTTCTGAGCATACTCGTATAGAGTCACCAGTGGCCCGTAGCCTTCGCCCCGTTTAACCAGGGCCACCGCGGCGAATTTGAGGATGAGTTTGTTGAACGCGTATTGGACCTCATCTTTGAGCTCCTTCATTTCTTCGGGTGTAATTTCCTTGAAGGCGGCCATGTCCATCTGCATATTTCCCAGAGCCCATTCGCCGAGAATCCCGAGATCGGCGGTGGTATCCGCGTTCATGCCGCCATCGCAGGGCTTGAATTCTACAGGTATCTTCGGGATCTCAGGCCAGGTATATTCGACCATTCTACTCTATATTCCCGTCTAGAGACGTTAAAGGTTTTCGCACCCAGAAAAAACTTATCTACCAGTGAGAACAGAATCCTAGTCACTTCCCACGCCACCGTTGAAGGCATAGGGAGCAGCCTCTGACGAGGCGCAATACCCCTGATGCCTTCATCAAAATAGTTGGGAGGGTAAAACCCTTCGGCTCACCCGCGGACGGCGGGACGTGTAAACGTGAGGGGTACTCCAAGGAAGAAGCGGAACAGCCGAGGGTGGCCGGCCCGCCTAAACCGGGGCCGTAAGAAGCCCCACCCCCTTAAAGCCGCCGAGCACTTGGAAAGCCCTTACACACCTTGATTCAACCTCGACGATAAACCTGAAACGATTGTAGCCTTCTCCTTCAAGGCCCCACTCGAACCTTCCTGACACCTTGTAAGCCACCACGGGAGAGAGATCAGCGTCATCGGCGTCATCGGAGGGAACCGGGAGCCTCCTCCAGATCTTGATTTTCTCCACACTGATCACCTCAGGGTTTTCCACCTTATCCCACGAATCCACATATCTCAGAGCCATGGCTCCAACTTCATCCATACCAAGGACTTTGACGCAGTTTGACATGATTATAGGGTCGCTGAATAGTCTTATAAGGTTTCTAGAGAACAGTATAGATAAGATGATAACAAGACCAACACGGATATCTTCAAGAACTTCGTCGTCGAGGGACTGACATGGACAAATCCGACATCAACATAGGACTGGATGAGAAAAACGGCCTAGTCAAGAACCTACGAGTTCATCTAGTTGACGGTCCGGGGATAGGCCACAAAACCACCTTCACCCTGATGCTGAACGGAAAACCAACCGATCTTACAGTTACTCTCGAGGGCGAAGAAACTGAATCGAACATCTCACCCCACGAGGTTGCCGTCACAAAAGACGACGTTCTAACTCTCACATGGAACCACTGAGGGAGTCCTAGACAGTATGACCGAGACACATTCGCGCCCGATGCTGTACAAGGATTTTAGGACCGGAGAAGTCATCTGCGTGTCCATAGAAATCGAGGGGGAGCCTCTAGAGGCAGAATTTCTCAAGGTCGCCTTGGCCTTCCTCGAAACTCGGGAGCACCAGCCTGGGCCTTCTTCGGAATGGGCTGGATCAAAAAGCCCAAGGTCCCGTTTTCGAGCTCAGATATCTAACCCTCTTCCCTTTTTCTTAAGGATTAAATAACAGCGTTCCATGCGCTGTCAAAAGTGTACCCCGGCCGTACCGTTGTCTCAAGCGGTCGGCCGGGGTGGCCTCCAGGTGGCCGCACGTGCCTTGGTCGCCGTACTATGCTCAGCGTACCATGCTTATAAGCACCCACAGGGTTCACTTACGGGGGCTGTCTTCCCCAAGGGGCCCGGAGGCGCCCCAAAGCGCCAACCACAACCCTGGTCATTCACCGGGCCCCACCGTTCTCAGGCAACACGGCTCCGTACCGCAGCCGGCGCCGTACCGTCGGCCCAGCACATGCCCCCACGGGCTTCGGCACGTACCGTCCACCACCAACGGTTGACCGGTCAACGGCGGCCCCGACGACCTGACAACCAGAGGACGGAACGACATGAAGCTCCTGCGAGGACGTTCCGGCCTCGAGGGGGACGCCGCCCCCCTCCCCGTCGGGGGCTGGGACTCCCACAAAAACCCCACAAGAGATCTAAGCCCCAAAACCACAGCGGCGCGCGCGGAAGTCGAACCGTATGTATGTAACGTCCGTAAAAAAAATCGG
>JAUWBQ010000048.1 GCA_030601645.1 Candidatus Bathyarchaeota archaeon
TCGAGGGCGTCGTTGAGCTCCGCCGGGACGTCGGAGATGAACTCCTCGAATTCGGGTATCTCGTTGGCCATCTTGGCTACCCTGAGGGCTCGGTCGGCGTTGCACGGTCCGGTACCGGTCCCGGTGGTGCCGATCTTCTCCTTCAGGTGGCCCCTCTTATCGGCCTCAACGTGTTTCGGTTCGATGATGGCACACTGAGGATCGATGCCGAACCTCCCGTGGATGCCGAGCTCCTCCACCTCCTTGAGCACGACCTCGGGGTTGACGACCACACCGGGCCCTATGAGGAGCCTGGTGTTTGGGTTGACGAAGCCACAGGGGACCATTCTGAGCTTATAAGTTACTCCGTCTTTCACGACGGTGTGCCCCGCGTTGGGGCCGACCCCACCCCGAGCGCAGACTGCCGCATCGTCGGCGATCACGAGGTAAGAGACGATCTTCCCCTTCCCCCCGTCACCAAAGAACCCGTCCACGACGACTGTGCATGCCAAGATAAAACCGCCTTGGAACGCATTCATCAACTCTTCAATACATTTAAGCCTTGCCAAACTAGGGTGCAAAGCCGAGATGCTCTAAAACTTTATGCGTAGGATGATGGTTCCATATACGAGAACTCCTTGACTACCCAGATTGGAATCCTAGTTATCGGCAGTGAGATCTTGGAGGGCATCGTCCTCGACACAAACAGTCAGTGGATCATCAACCAGCTCAAAGCCCTCAACTTCCATGTTACTGAGAAGATGACGGTTAAAGACGAAATCCAGGCAATCGCCCAGGCCCTCAGGCGGATAATCTCCGACGGCTGCAACCTCGTGTTCACGACAGGCGGCCTCGGCCCCACCCACGACGACAAGACCCTGACAGGCGTTGCGATGGCATTCGGGCTGCCCCTCCAGCTCAATGAGGATGCCTTAAAGATTGTGACCCGTCAGTATAGCGACTTGCATCACAGGGGGATTATCGAGACCTCGGAGATAACGGAGCCGAGGCGGAAGATGGCCCTCCTTCCTAAGGGCGCCAGACCCCTGGACAACCGGGTGGGAGGGGCGCCCGGGGTCGTCCTGGACGTTGAAGGAGCCCAGATCATAAGCCTGCCGGGAGTCCCGGGGGAGCTCATGTGGATCTTCGACAACCAACTCCTGCCCCTGCTCAAGGGGAAGGTGGAGGGGGCCTTCTCCGAGGAAGTCATCTACCTCCCCCTGCGGGATGAGTCGACCCTGGCCCCCATCATCGACGACGTGATGCAGGACGTCCCCGGGGTCTACATCAAGTCGATGGTTAAACCCTACGGAGAGTCGGGGATCAGGCTCTGGGTCTCTGCCAGCGGCCAGTCCCAGGCCGAGGTGGAGGAGAGGGTGAGCAGGGTGGCCAACCTCCTCATCAAGAGATGCGAGGAAAGGCTGCCGAACGGGTAGGTATATTTCACCCTTCTCATGATAAGTGAAATAAACGGGTTGAAAGAGAGCTAGGCTGATTGTCATGGTCGAGGTCTGGCTACCCTACGGGAAGACGGAGGTCCACATCAGCGTCCCCCTGAGGAACCTCCTCGGAACCGTGGAGCCGGACAAGGGAAAGCCGTCAACCAACCCCTTCGAGACCATCACAGAATCACTCAGGAACCCCATCGAATCCAAGACCATCGGCGAACTGGTAAAGCCCAGGGCCAAGGTCGCCATAGCCATCGATGGCACCCTATCCCCAGGTCTGGTGGCTTCCGCGGCTTCGAGCGTCGTCTGGACCCTCAACCAGTCTGGCGTACCGTCCGAAAACATCACCCTGGTGGTCGGCAACGGGCGCAGGGAGCATGGCTATCAGGAGTTGATATCCTTTCTCCAGGGTTCCAATATATTGAAGGGCTTGGACATCGTGGAGCACAACCGGAACTCCGCGAGCGTCACACGGGTCGGTACTACCTCAACGGGAACGAACGTCGAAGTATGCAGCTCATTCACGGGGGCGGACTCTCGCATCGTAATCGGGGAGGTTCTCATAGATCATTTCTCGGGCCTCAGGGGGGCCCACAGCACGGTCCTTCCGGCATTATCTGGAAAGGCGGCCATAGAGCATAGCATGGGCCTCTCCTTCAGCGGAGAAGTCGTGCCCGGAGTACCAGATGAGAACCCCGTCCACGCCGATCAGGTCGAGGCTTCACGATTGGCAGGGGTGGATATGGCGGTACAGCTGGTAACCAACGGTTACGGCGAGCTGGTGTCGGCTTTCTCTGGAGATTTAGAGGCGACCTGGGGCAGCGCGATAGCCACCCTCGGAGAATCCTACAGGGTGAAGGCCGAGTCCAACGCTGACATCATCGTCGTGAGCGCGGGTGGGAGCATGTTCGACTTCGACCTCTATAACGCGGTGTGGGCCCTGAGGGGGGTCTCACCCATCGTCAAGAGGGGAGCCACGATCATCCTCCTTGCCGAGTGTGCCGACGGGATGGGCGCAGAGGGCCTTGAGACCCTCGCCCAGGTTGACACCCTCAGCGAGCTGAGGCGGAGGTACATGCTGGGAGCTCGAGCGGTTCACGTGATAAAGACCGCTCTGAGGGGCAACGAGGTCGTCCTGGTCTCAGCGCTGCCCGGCTACCTGGCGGAACCCCTCGGGTTATCTGTGGAGAGGACGGCCAGCGCCGCCCTTGAGAGGGTGACTCAGAGGCGCAGGGGCAGGCGAACCTTGGTCGTCACCCATGGATGCTCGACCGTCCCTGTTGTCGATTAGAGGGGGAAAAGGTTGACCAGGGTCAGGATGACCATGCCGACGTAGACTAGCACCATTAATTTCCTCGAAGTGCTCAGGGGCGAGATGTCATCGAGGGGTCCGCCGGCCCTGTCGTCGGTCCGCATCATGAAGAAGGCCACCATCACCGCCATCATGAAGAAGCCTGAGAGGATCATCAGGAGGATTCCCACGATGGATGAGATCCTGTGGTAATGCCTGCCGAGTAGGGCGCGGCTGATGTGGCCCCCGTCCAGCTGCCAGGCGGGTATCAGGTTGATGAAGGTGATTATGGACCCGACCCAGGCCGCGAAGCCCACGGGGTGGAGGATGAGCACCATCCCATCCGGGACTGGTCGCACTATGGATGAAATCAGCTCGAAGATGAGGGGGAAGGGGATGTACTGGAACCGGATCTCCGGGTATGTCGTCATCCATGCGTTCACCTCTTCCATGGGGACGACGAATGATAGGTTCAGGCCTATCACGATGACGAGGATTGTGACCAGGAATCCGACCAGCGGCCCGCTGAGCCCCAGGTCGAAGAGGGCGTCCCTATTGGTCGGGGGCTCCTTCATGGTGATGACGGCCCCGAACGTCCCGCCCATGCCCGGGGGCGCCGGTATGAAGTAGGGCATGGAGGCTTCTATTCCCCTCAGCATGGTCACCGCCTTGTGGCCCAGCTCGTGGAGGCCGAAGACGGCGAGGATGGCCAGGGTGAAGTAGAGGGCGTTCATGAAGACCGGAGTATCCGGCATCAGAATTTGGAGGAGGAGGGGGTTGTTGCTCCTCAAATAACCGTCGATGAAAATCGTCACGGTCGTGATAGCGAAGAGGATCAGGTTTCGACTGTAATTCGGCTGGGTTGGAGGGGGGGCCCTCACCAGGTTTATGAGGTAGCGGTCTAAATCCCGCCTCAGCCTCGGGAGGTAGCCCATGGGGCGGAGTTCCTCCGCCAGGAGCTGGAACCCCGTTTTCACCGACTGTCTGGGGTTCTCGGGATCCAGAGGCTTGACGATGTACGTGGGCTGGTCGAGGTAGAAGTACCTGTCCAATACAGTGAAGTGCCTCTCGATCGACTCTTCGGCGGCGGGGTCTGCGATATAGTACCTGGTCAATACCTCTTCAGCATCCTCCGACTCTTTTCAGATGGCGAGTCACATAGTACGACCGGAGGCTAAAAAGGTAACTGGGATCGGATCGCATTCTTTAAATCCATGTTGTCTAGAGGTTTAGGGCGTTGTAATTGGCCGACGAAGGTTTCAGGATCAGGGGGTTCAGATCCGACGACCTAAACAGGGTTATGGATATTAACGTCGAGTGCCTCCCGGAGAACTACAGCACATTCTTCTACAGGAATCTTTACCGACGGTTCCCCGAGACTTTTGTTGTTGCAGAAGCCGACGGCGCCATCCAGGGCTACATCATGTGCCGGATCGAACGGGGCCTCTCCAAGCTGAAGAGGCTGAGGCCGGCCCGGCAGTGCCACATCGTCTCCATCGCGGTGAGGGAGCCCTATCGTCGGCGGGGAATCGCCTCCAGGATCATAGTGGCGGCCATGGAGGGGGCGAAGGAGAATTACGATGCGACGGAGTGCTTCCTCGAGGTCAGGGTGGGAAACAACTCGGCTGTCTTGTTGTACGAGCACCTTGGCTTCGCGAAGGTTAAGAAGAACTATAGTTACTACATTGATGGAGAGGCCGCCTGGGTGATGGCTGCTCCAATCATCACTGATCAGTGAAGTGGGTAATTTCTCCAAAATGATACATAATGGGTCAATACACAAGGATATAGGAAGCGTTCCTATTCATCAAAGAGGAAGGGGCCTTGGATAAAATTATATTGTATACTTGGGGGATCTTCCTCTTCTCCATGCTCATCTTCTACTGGTTCGGGCGCTTCACCCTGAAGTTGATCAGGCAGCACAGAAACATCTACGATCTCCTGTTTGAGCTGGAGGAAGAAGAGAAGAGGAAATGATCCTGGCTCCGTGTGGACGATGGCCGTTTCTGGGGTTTTGGCTCGGTGAATTTTTGATTAAAGTTCTCGGGGTTTCGATAGATATTTAGCCTCCCGGAGTTTATGATTCCTGATATATTTGGGGGATAGCCGCCTCATCCCTTGGAGCGAAGTGAACTCCTGGGCCTGCGTCGCCTGTGGTAAATGCTGTCTGGGTTACAGAGTTCCTCTTAAGGCTGATGAGTACGCCCGGGTCGCTAATATTTACGGCCACGGAGTCGTCGAGTTCGGCCTCGGGAAGGTCTACTTGAAGCTCGGCCTGGGTAGCCGCTGTGTTTTCCAGCGGCCCACTCATGGGCGTTGGATCTGCAGCCTCCAGGCGATGAAGCCCTTGGCCTGTAAGCTGTTCCCCTTCCGGATCCAGTCGAAGCCTGTCTACGAGAGGGGGGATACCAGCGCTTACACCTTTAAGGGCAGGACTTTCTATGTGTACCTCGACCCCGAGTGTGGCGGGATTAACATCGGGCGTCCGAGTCAGAGGTTCCTCCGTCAGGTGGTTCCGGAGGTTATCCAGATCGGCATGGGAATGGGTTATAAGCAGAAGTTCACGACCTCGAAGTACATTTCCTGGAAGCCCTTTTGAGTCTGGGGTCCTCCTCGGGGTAATTTCTTAAGGTCATCGGAAGAGGTTTGTTTCGGTGTTTCATATGGGTAGGACTATCACCGTGGGCGGTGTGGGTGTGGAGCCTGGTTCCAGGGGCGTGGGCTGCCTCGCGCTGCCTGATTTCTTCGCCGACGGTCAGTCGGTGGAGATTCCCTTCGTGGTGGTGAACGGAGCGTCCCCTGGGCCCTGCCTGTATGTTCAGGTGGCTCAGCACGGGTCTGAGGTCCAGGGGTTGGACGCGATCAGGCGGCTGCTGGAGGATCTGGACGAGGGGGAGATGGCCGGCGTCCTCATCTACTGCCTGCCGAATCCCCTGGCTTTCTGGGAGAGCGCCCGGGCTACGATGTTCGATCCGAGGCCAGGGGGCATGAACAGGATCTGGCCGGGGTCCCCGGATGGCTCGCCTACGGAGCGGATGGCCCACGCCGTCTGGACGGAGCTGGTCGCCCTTGCCGACGAGGTGGTGGATCTTCATACGGGGGGGCGTCGCTGCCCCGTCTGGGTGTTCTACGAGGCCGACGGGGTGTCCGAGAGGGCGCCTAGGGAGACGGCGGAGAGGTCGGGGGAGCTGGCGAGGTTGTTCGGGGCGCCCCTCCTGTACCTCGAGACGGAGCCCTATGGGGGTCGGAGGACGCTGAGGGCGTGCTGCGTGGACGCGGGGAAGCCCGCCATCGTGCCGGAGCTGGGGGGTGCGAGCTACTTTGACGAGGAGATAGTTCGTCTGGTTCACCGGGGGCTGCGTAACATCATGGTTGACCTGGGGATGGTCGAGGGGGCGGTGGAGCTCCCCCCGGAGCAGACCGTGCTGAAGTGGACGGGTGACCCTCGTGAGGCGGGGGTGTTCGCGAACCGGGGCGGGGTCTTCATCCCCTCGGTGGGTCTCGGAGACGTGGTCGAGGAGGGGCAGAGGGTGGGAGTGGTCTACAGTCCCAGGACCTTCGAGGTGCTGGAGAGGCTGGTGGCGCCCCAGGACGGGTACGTCTTCAGCGTACGGGAGAATCCCGTGGTGAACGCCGGGACCCGGGTGATGGCGGTGCCGGCGGTCCTCGAGGTCCTGAGGAACTGAGCCCCGGGCTCCTCGGCCCTATTTTCTGAGCGTCTTCCTCTCCCAGTTCCTTCTCTGGTGGGGGTAGTCTTCGAAGAAGCGCTCGATGATCTCCTCGACCCGGCCCTGGGCTCTGGTCAGGGCCTCGGCCTCGCGGATGGTGGTGAGGCGCTTCTCTCTCTTCAGAATGCTGCCGTCCGCTATGACCTCGGAGATGTCGCCGCTGGTTCCGTAGAGGACGATGCTGGTGAGGGGGTCCATGGTGGGGGTGAGGTAGGGGTTGAGGGTGTCGACGGTGATGACGTCTGCCTTCTTCCCGGGTTCCAGGGAGCCTACTTTGTCGTCTATTCCCAGTGTCTCGGCGCCCTTCCTGGTGGCCAGCTCGAGGAGCTCGTAGTGGGTGGGGCGGGCGGTCAGGGGGTTTCCGGACAGCATGCCCTCTGCGCCGCCGACGGCTCGTGCTCGAGTCCTCTGGCCGGCGATGTTCTCCCTGAGGAGCTGGAGCACGTCGTGGTGGTAGTCGTCTGTGCCGAGGCCGACGGGGATGCCGGCGTCGAGCCAGCGGAGGAGGGGGTTGGCGACGGCCCGGCAGTGGAGGATACCCATGCCCGACTTTTCGATGAGCCGGGTGTCTGACTCCGTGGCGTAGGTGCAGTGGGCGCCCGTGAGCCCGTCGTCCAGGACTCCGAGGTCTCTGAGGTGCTCGGGGGGCGTCTTGCCGTGGAGCTTTTTGACCTGCTGGACCTCCCGCCAGCTCTGGGAGAGGTGGGTGGTGAGCCTGAGGCCGTGCTCGTCCGCGTATTCCTTGCATCTGGTGTAGGTCTCGGGCGTCGCCAGGTCGGCGGCCTTGGGGGCCATGGCGGTGGTGATTCTCCCCTCGGCCTTGCCGTGCCAGTTCCTGTGGAGGTCGACGGCCCTCCGGTATGCGGCCTCTCCTTTCTCGGGGAGGTACTGGTAGACGCCGTCCATGAGGCTGACGAGGTCGACTTCCTCGATGTCGGCTGCGAGGATGACCCTGTTGCCGACTTCGGCTACCGATTTGGCGAAGCCGTGGGGGTAGGTGTAGATGATCATGCTGGTGGTGGAGCCTCCGTGGATCAGCTCTGCGCAGGAGGCGGAGCCCAGCCAGTCCATGTCGTCTGGTTGGCGGTAGCCTTCCAGGGGGAGGTTTACCCTGTAGAAGTCGCCTATGAGCTCGTAGACGCCCCGGAAGTACTGCTGGAGGTGGGCGTGGGCGTTGACGAATCCGGGGAGGACGACCTTGTGGGTGGCGTCGATGATGTGCTCCGGGCTGCGTGGGGTCTCGACCTCACTGCCGATTTCCAGGATGCGGTCGTCCTCGATGTACACGCTTCCCCTGCGGTGGACCGTCCTGTCTGCGTCCATGGTGGCTATGAACCCGTTCTCTATCAGGATCTCGCCCATTGTTGTCGGTTTCCTGATCCGGCTGCTGGGAATAAGGGTTTTTTGGGTGGTGCTCCGGTCTCATGTCTTCTTGGATAGTTGTCCCAGGAGCTGGCATGTCCTGCAGGTCTCGTCGGTGGTGGGTTCTCCGCAGTTCTTGCAGTGGCCTGCGTTCGCCGTTTTGGCTTCCGGGGCTAGCTTGAGGGCGGTGCGGTAGACGGTGAACTTGGTGCCGGGGCGTCTGTCCTCCATGCGGTTGAGGAAGTCGCGGATGTCGTTGCGCATGGCCTCGGAGGCGTAGGGGCAGGGGAGGCTCTGGAAATCTAGGCCCGTGAGGTAGGCGTGGAGGGCGGACTCGCGTTCCGGTATCTCGCAGTAGGGTTTGATGCGGCGGACGAAGCCGGGGATTGCTCTGCCGCCGGGGTCCATCATGGCGAGGCGGTTGAGGTCTCCCCTGAGGATGTTTAGGATGGCCGTCTGGGCCATGTCGTCTAGGTTGTGGGCGGTGGCGAGGCGGTCGGCGTCGACCTGCTTGGCCGCTTGGTTGAGGGCCCGTCGGCGGAGGACTCCGCAGTAGGTGCACGTGGCGAGTTGGCGTTGGCTCTGGGCGATCTCGTCCATGGATGTGCCGAAGAGGTCTCTGAATGAGGTTACGTGGTGTTCTATGCCGAGGCTGCTGCAGGCTCTTGAGGCGAGGGAGAGGGCTTCGTCCCGGTAGCCTTCGACTCCCTCGTCGATGGTGACGGCGATGATCTCGGCGTTGGGGTGGTCTTCCTCGATCTCTACGAGGATCTTGAGGAGGCCGAGGCTGTCCTTGCCTCCTGAGACGCCGAGGGCGATGCGGGAGTCGTGGCGGAGCATGTCGTGGCGTGCGATGGCGCGCCGGACCCGTTCCTTGAGAGTGTACGTGAAGCAGTCACCGCATAGCCTCTCCCCGCTGTAGGGCCTGTGGTAGATGGAGGGCTTCTTGCGGCATTTGGTGCATTTTGGCTGTTCCATTGCGTCGTTTGGATCCTGTTTGGTGGGGTTATAAACTCTGTGTGGGGGTCAGCCGCCGTGGGTGACGGAGAGGAGGACGAGTGTGTCGCCGTCGGTGATGGGTGTGTTGAGGCCTTGGAGGTTGCCGATCTCGACGCCGTTTAGGAGGATGAGGGTGGCGACGGGGGTCTGGGTGACGGGGTCGAGTATGGCATCTCTGAAGCTTGTTCCGTGCTCCTCGATTAGGGTCTGTAGGACGGTGGAGATGTCGGCGTTCTCGGATGTTTCTAGGGTCTCCTCCGATGTTCCGGCCGCCTCCTTGGCGACGCCCATCATCCTGACGACTATTCGTGCCATGGCAGGTTCTTCTCTGCCTTTCGATATGTATAAATCCTCGGCGTCTGGGTGTTGATCGGGTGCCTAGTTTGGAGGTCGAGGTGAAGTATTACGCGATGCTCAGGGAGGCCTCAGGCAGGAAGCGGGAGGTGTTTAAGATTCCTGAGAAGTCCTCTGTCGGAGACTTGCTGGGCGTGATTGTGGACAGGTACGGGGAGCCCTTCCATCGTTACGTGTTTGACTCGGAGAAGCGGGTGAGGGACTTTCTGAGCTTTATGCTGAACGGGGTTAATGTGAACAGCCTGGAGGGGTTGGATACACTGCTGGGGGAGGGGGACGTGCTGGCGATACTGCCTCCCATCGGTGGGGGCTAGGGTTCTCTGTCGGATTTGGCCTTTTTCTTTATATACTTGCGCTCGTTTTTGACTTGAATGGGATCGCATCGGAGCGTTTCTAGGGTTCCTTTCGTCGAGGGGACGGTTCTTCTTATACTGCTTGTATGACCCCCCCCTCCCCCCTCATCGTCTGGTTTGGTTGCGCCTTTGTTTGAAGTCGGTCTGGGGTTGGGGCTTCGGTGTTATCTTTATTTATATGGTGCTGTGAACGTATGGTGGGCTCGTGGTCTAGTCAGGATAAGACGTCAGCTTGCGGAGCTGTTGGTCGTGGGTTCGAATCCCACCGAGCCCGCCACAGTTATACGTTGACATCAAGGTGCGCACGAAACGCGGCCGGTTCAAGCCCCACTCTACGAAATGAGGGATTCTCTGTCTTCTAAAAGATGCCCCCCTTTATCGTCGCTGTGACCGGTACCATAGGATGGGGAATCATGTCGAGGCGGGCAAATAGTTCACTTATCCATAAGAGAATATTCCGCTCACGATAACAAATCAGGAAGAACTGGGAGCACAACTCCTTCACGTCTAGTTGACTGGGGCTTATCCTGTACATTGTATCTAGGTAAACCAACAAGCCGTGTGGGGGTTCCACTGTGAAAATCAAACTTTTCTTCTATCTCATAATATTCGCAATAATTGTTCTTGGCGAGTGGGA
>JAUWBQ010000079.1 GCA_030601645.1 Candidatus Bathyarchaeota archaeon
ACGAGGGCGTCCCGCATCATCTCCCCCTTCTCCGCGGTGGCCAGGGTCGGGTCGCCTGTGGCCGCGTAGGGGGTGAGCTCGTCGAAGGTCCACTTCAGCTGGACGTGCTCGGGGAGGTCGGGTATGACGCCCCTGGCCCTCTCCATGTCCACGAGGCCCGGCTCCACCGCTAGCATCATCGATGTCTCCCCCTCCCCTCCGTGGCCGAGGCCGCCCCAGGCCTCGAAGGTATCCTCGGGGAGGAGGTCCCCCGCGGTCACCCACCAGGCCTCCAGGACCGCCACCTTCATCTCCGGGTGCGCCACCCTGAACTCCCTGGTCGCGGCCTCGATCGCGGGTATGTTCCCGTCGTGGCCGTTGACTATGAGGAGCTTCAGGATGCCGTGGGCCAGCAGGGATTCGAGGACCTCCCTCAGGACCTTAATGAGAGTCTCCGTGGTGAGTGTTATCGCGACTGGGAAGGAGGCGTAGTGGACGCTCATGCCGAAGGGTAGGCTGGGGAGGACCAGGAGCCCCTCCACCCGATCCGCCACGGCCTCGGCGAGGTGCTCCGCCACCAGGGTGTCCGTCCCGTATGGGAGGTGTTCGCCGTGGGATTCCGTCGACCCGACGGCGAGGACCGCCTTATCGTAGCCTCCGGACTTTAGATCGTGGGCGGTCATCCTCAGGAGACGTTTCTCGACCATCCTGGACACAGTAAAGCAATTACGCCGAATGGATATAAGAACAGGTATAGCCGGAGGAGCGAAGACTCCGCACTCGAATCTGGTGAGGCTGATGGCTTTGGAGAGCGTCTGGATCGAGAAGAAGGGAAACTAACGTCAAAGACAAGGGGATTACCCTAGAGAACCCCAAAAACCCCCTATTTTAAGCAAGTAATCTTATATATCAGACCTTTTGAGTGTGTGTGTACGTGTGTGAAGTGTTGGTGAGGATGAGGACCAAAAGGCGGTTAAGACATCAGTTTTCCATCCTCACCATTAGTTCTGTAGAGCTTCTAGCACATAGTAATTATTGGAAAAGGTTAGAGAAAAGTCAGTAAGCAAGAATCACGAACATCAATACATATGTAAAATGTTAGTTAAGGTTAGGTTCATCCATCACGCGCGCAGGCGAATTTAATAATTGTGTTAAAAATGGTTTTAATTCTTATTTTCTGATTTTAGTGCAGTTCTGGGACACGAGCATCAACATACACAGTTATCTCTCACGTGTTTTAGGTGCGCGCAAGCCCAAGCTACCACATGCTAGCAATTCTGTGACCTTGATCGCTATGGGTTAGGTACTCTAAATAACCAAGTGCAATGATAATTACATTCATTATTACAACCCCCATTGCATAGTATCCCGCGGTAAATGCAAATACAAAAGGGATTTCAATTATACTTAATTTTATCGCAACCATCGAGCCCCATTTCTTTTTTAAGAAGACACCATACATGGATGTAATGTATAACAATAGGAATGCAAGAATAGTTACTAATCTAAAACCGGAATACTTTGAAACAATATTAAGTTGAGAAAGTGCTCTTATCCCTAGTATACTCATGAATATATAGGAAAACCATATGGTCCCATCGGGTTCGTTTTCAATCAGTTCTCATCAACTCATTGAGGGAGACAGTGACTTCCGCGGATACATTATTTTTGAATACTTGCGCGAGCGATTTAACAAGTATCGACCACACAACAGATAATGTATTTACTTTAATTATTATTTATAAACGATTATTTAACATTTGATATACATTAGATGAAAAATATTAACATATTGTAAAGCAGCTAATGTTGCATGCGCGCGCTATCTTCTCCGCTGGTCCATATTTTCGTCGTATACAACCTTGCTCGTCATGGGGTCTACATCGTAACCCAGAAATTCAATAAACGCCGTTTACCTTTGCGCGCGCGGGCGAATTCAATAATTGTGGGTAAAATGGTTTTAATTCGTTTTCACGTTAATCCTTGATATCCAGACATCGTCAGAACATTCAACGAGAATTCATTGTTTATTTGGGAGAACCACCTCAATAAGCTTAGGAATGGCTAAAGAGACTGGTTCTCCCATGCTACTATTCGAGAACCTGACCTGGGTGGAGGCCGAGGAGGCCCTGAAGAAGCACGATGTGGTGATGATCCCCCTGGGGGCGAGGACCAAGGAGCACGGACCCCACCTCCCCCTGAACAACAACTGGATCATGGCCGAGTACCTCGCGTAGAAGGTGGCAGAGGAGGTGCCCGTCGCCGTGATGCCCACACTCCAGTACGGCTACTACCCCTCATTCCTCGAATACCCGGGGTCCGTCTCCCTGGGCCTGGAGACCTTCAAGGAGGTCTTGAAGGATATCTGCGTCTCATTGAATGGCTACGGCATCAGCAAGTTCTACGTCCTGAACACCGGGGTCTCCACAATACGGGGGCTGCAGCCCGCAGCCGAGGAGCTCAGGGAGCTGGGGATGGAGATGAGGTACACGGACATCCTGGCCTCGGGCGCCAGGGCGGAGGAGGGGGTCTCGGAGCAGGAGGGGGGCACCCACGCAGACGAGATGGAGACCAGTATGATGCTATTACATAGTTCTTATAATTATTGGGTGTTCTATTAGGCAGTTTGCTCTGATTTTCTGTTTGTTTTTCAGTTCCTGTGTGTGCGCGCGCGCGAACTTCAGCCAAGGCATAATGGGGTTAGGTAGTTCAAACCAGAAACCACACAAGAACCCCTCATGTCCGTCACAGACTCCTTCCACTGCCTAACCCTTCCCCTTTTTATTGACTTAAGATTCGTAGGATCAATAATGTTTTTTGAATTAAGTTTCTTCTTATAGTCTGATCTCCAAGTAGTCAACGACAAGTACATTGTATGGCGATGGGCTAAACCTTCTAAAAGATTTGTACCAACAAGAAATCGATCTTGGGGAGATGTGGAATTGGGGATATTCAATTATGTAGTTTTCGCTGGGCTCTCACCAACGGCTTGGATTTGGATAGGTCGAGCAAGGCCGAGTGAGGGTGCTGTATTACATAGAATATCTCTCAATAGGGAGGAAGCATCTCGTTGTGTCGTGGCCGAACAGTATTTTGATCCTTCTGAAAAGGAGATCGATGAATATCTCATGAGAACAGGTAGGAAACGCATAGGTAGCCTGAATGGATATTCTAGGGAGCAATATCCGTTATCATTCATTCCATTACCAGAATATGATGATGAACATAACATGCCTGAGGTTCTGATACCGTTTGAAGTTGAGGCCAATGTCGATTGGATTAGAACCTATTGGGTTAGACTTGGTGAAACTCAATCCCCGATTGCGCGCGCGCCTAATATTAATCCATTAAAAAAACCAATAGCATTCTCTCCAACTTGTTCTATAAATCTATCTAATCCTTCTTACGGCGTAATTAATTGTTTTATCTCAACAAGTTCCGTTTTTTTCCTTCCATTCATCAATGTATTGATCTCTGGCTTGGGGCGCGCACGTCATAAGATCTTGATACTCGCTAGTTCAGTTTTGGAAGCGTAGTCACCAAAACACTGCTCAGTTATGGCTCGGCTGATGAAGCCTGCGCCTACTTCATGTGGTTGATATCCTTGCATAGGTATCGCTAACTTCATCACGAAGTCTTTTATGTTCCAGGGGTGCTTGCTGACTTTAAACCTGAGGATTTTATAGCAGCCACCTATGGATAGGGTAATCACTCTCTGAGTATGCCCTAAGTTCATATGTTCCTCCATATATCCCATTATATTTGCTATGGCTCCACTTACATCTGCAGCAGCCATACTCGTTCCTGAAACTACGATGTAATGATCCAGCTTGTCTTCAGAGATAAATTGCCTATCTTTTGCTAGTTGTTCTGGAGTTTTTTTGATATCAGGCGGATGTGTGGTAACTCTATCGATCCCCGGTCCAACAACTGTTGGTCTATAAAGCTGGTCGCCCGGTCTGCCTCGCGACGAAAAATCAGCCAACTTTTTGCCATTTTTAGTTGCAGCTCCGACTCCAATTACCCAGGGTGCTACAGACCAAGGATTCAACGTGTCATTTCCTAACCTGCCGTAGTTACCAACTGCAATCACAACGGTCATACCAGCTTCATAGAGTCTCTTCGTAGCGACGTTGACCGGTTCGTCGGGATCAAAGCTTAGAGTACCTGGCCTCTCTATGGGAGGACCCAGACTCATGTTAACGATCGAAGCTCTTTCCGCCTTCATGGATAGTATATATTGGGCTGCCTTAAGGAGATTGAAATAGGGATCAAATATTCCCGGATTCACGTACCAAATCTTTTCTACCTTAGCTTCCTTCGCTAGCTCCTTTAGGCGACCCGCTTGAATTTTAACGGCGGCATATCGGAGACCTTGGCCTAAGAATCGTCCATTTCTGGAGCTAACCAGACTTTCTAGCGACTTTGGATCCTCTGACGTCTCAACTATGACCTTCATCTCGGCAGATGGGTAAGTCCTTGAAATGTTTTTTAGACGAGGGTCAATCTCATCAAGCATTTCTGATCATATCGAGAATTCAAATAGGGCTTGGGTTGAATTGAATCGTACTCTCTCCTGCCACTCTCGCACTGTCGTTTAATATGAGTGGAATGCGTCGCCTGTCAAAAAATACTCCTAATTCAAAAAATATTTTCATTTGCTCCACGATACGTGGACGCATTATCACGACCTTAAGGTCTATACCCCCTTGGGGTGCCTCACCACTCGCTGAGCGAAAGTTCCAGTGGAAATTCGAGCCAGATGTTCCAGAGTCTACACGTGCTATCCTTGGGATGTAGCTAAATTCAACTTTAGCTTCACCTTCGAAACCCCCCTCACTAAATTTCTTCATCAAGTCTGGTAATTTATTAAAACCCAGACTCGCAGACACGCCAAAATCTCCAGACACTTTCCAGTTTGGATCCACGAATTCTGTGGATGGAAAGATATGAGTCACGCAGGGACGCTGCAGAGGAGGATCCCAGGGATTGAGAGTACACTGTATGTTAACACATTTAGGCCTATACTGTGGTTTAGCGTTAATTACAATTTGAAACTCTGAAAGATGGAAGTCATATTTGGATCGCCATTCCCGAACGAAATCATCCACTTGTGTCGCTTCAATCAATAAGTTCTTCGAAAAAATTTGATCCGGAATGCCCACATAGCCACCCTTCGATTCCTGAGCCTCTTGCAGGATAGCTGTTTGAGCCTCAATTTCACTAGGTAAGAGCATTGGAACTTCCATGTTTTAATTTTAATTTTATCACACATATAAGTTTTACGCGGACGCGCGCGCGCTCCGGATCTTCACCTTGAGCTTGGTCTGCTGCCGGACTAGGAACGCCCTTCGTCTCACCTTCTCCCGGAGCTCCGCGATAATCGGCGGGGGCATGTAGCTCTCGGGGAGGCTGTTCAACCTGAGCAGCTCCGCAAGGGCCATGGAGTCGACCCTATCCGTCTTGATGCGGGCCTCCGCGTCAAACTACCCCTACAACCACCATATCCAGCAACCTTTACAAGATCCACCCCATAACCCTTGGGTTCTCCTCGTTGTCACAGCTGCGATGTTCATTATACTAACAGTCATAATGCATATTTTCTCGTTATGCGATATTTCAGCGCATTTATTCATTACTACGGTTGATTTTCCAACACTTATCCGTTTTACTCTGTGTCAAGATCTGTTGAGTTCGAAGCCAGCCTCCAAAGCCTTCAGGGAGGCGACTAGAATCTTCACCAGGTTCTCCATGTCCTTAAGGTCGAAGAGCTCCACCGGGCTGTGGGAGTACCGCCTGGGGACGCCGACGGTGATGGCGGGGATGCCGCCCCTTGTCTGGGCCATGGCGGAGGCGTCGGTCCCCCCGAGCTGGTAGCTCATCTGGTAGGGGATGCCCTCTGCCTCAGCCGTCTCCGCCAGCCATCTCCTCAGCTTGTGGTGGTATATCCAGGTCCGGCGGCTCCCCATCTCGCCGATGTGGATGGCCGGGCCCTTTCCCACCTCGTAGACCACGTCCCTCATGTTCACGTCGGGCTGCCACCCGGAGGGCGCGGTGTCCACTGCCACGGCCGCATCCACGTCGAGGTCGTGGAGGGCCACCTCTGCGCCTCTGAGGCCTCCCTCCTCCTCCACGGTTCCGATGTAGTAGACCGTGGCGGGGATGGCCTCGTCCCTCAGGGCCTCGGCGACCGCCAGCAGCACCGTGAGGCCCGCCTTGTCGTCCACGGCGGGGCTGGCGATGAGGTCGTTGGCCAACTCCAGGGGCCTGGCGCCGAAGACGATGGGGGTTCCCACCCTGACTCCCATGGCCTCGACCTCCTCCCTGCTCCAAGCGCCGATGTCGATGTACATCTCCTCGATGGAAGGGACAACGTTGGCCTCCTCGGGCTTGGTGACGTGGCCGGGCTTGATGCCCACCACCCCGGGGACGGGACCCTTCTCCCCGAGGAGCCTCATCTGCTGCCCCTGGATGGCCCTGTTCGCGGCCCCACCCACCTTCCTGAACCTGACGAACCCCCTGTCATCGATGTTGAAGACGCAGAAGCCGACCTGGTCCATGTGGGCTGCTAGGGCCACAGAGGGCGCCTCGGGGTCCGTGCCCTTCTGGATGCCTACGACGTTCCCCCTGGGGGTGTCGTAAACCTCGTCCACGAGGGGATCCAGCTCTGCCTTGAAGAAGGCTATCATGGGCTCCTCGAAGCCGTAGGGGGAGCCAACCTCCACCAGCCTGAAGAACGTGTCCTTGAGTTCCATAAGCTACACCTCATCTCATTGAGGCCTATCTACTTGAATATGTTTCGCAGAAGGGAGCATCAATAAAAAAATGAGGGGGATGGTGAGCTGGTGTCATTCGATCTTGATCATGGGCTGGCCGCAGCAGACCAGGACGCCGGGGCCGTTCTCCAGCACCTTCACCTTGTTCCCACAGATCTCGCAGAGATAGATCTCGTTCACATCAGTCATCGCTGTTCACATAGGAGTTTAATCATCGCCCTATTTACTTTTCGAGCCGAGCCAACATTTATCCAGCGCCACGAAGAAATCAGAGATAGGTAGTGTAAAATGAGCGAGTCAAGCGAGAAGCTTAAAGCCGCCTTCGCAGGGGAGTCCCAGGCCAACAGGAAGTACCTCGCCTTCGCCAAGAAGGCGGATGCCGATGGCCAGCCCCAGGTGGCCAGGCTCTTCAGGGCGGCCGCCGAGGCCGAGACGGTCCACGCCCTTAATCACCTGAGGATCGACGGGGGAATAGGCTCCACCGCCGAGAACCTGGAGGAGGCGATATCGGGGGAGACCTTCGAGTTCACGAAGATGTACCCCGAGTACATAGAGATCGCCAAGAAGGAGGGAAACGGACAGGCCCTGTGGAGCTTCGACATAGCCAACCGGGTAGAGGAGATCCACGCAGGCTACTTCGATGCGGCCCTGAAGGCGATGAAGGCAGGGGAGAAGCTGGCGGAAGTCGCATACTACGTCTGCCAGGTCTGCGGGAACACCGTCGAGGCCGAGGCCCCGGATAAATGCCCCATCTGCAACGCCCCTAAGGCTCAGTTCACCAGGGTGGCCTAGACCACCTCCGTTTTTTAGGGAAGAACGACAAAACAAAAAGGTGAGATGTTTCGCCTCGACGGGCACTCTCGCCTCTATTGCTCCTCTTTCTTTCTCCAGAACTCCTTGGATCGCTTGTACCTCTCCTCGGCGAACTCGGAGCCCCTCATGATGACGGTGAAGTCGTTGGGGTCTAGACGGAAGAACGTCTTCTCGGAGAGCTTCTTCAGGGTGTCGTGGTGGCGCTTCTCGTCGTCCCTCAGCTTCTTGATCAGCTCCTCGACAGC
>JAUWBQ010000122.1 GCA_030601645.1 Candidatus Bathyarchaeota archaeon
GTTTTGTATGGGGACGAGCGCGGGTATTCCGATAAAGATATAGCCGAGCAGCTGGAAGTGGAGCTAGATCTGGTCAGACGCATTCTGGATCGCGTTGATGCAAACGAGCACAAGCGGAGGCTTCCGCTAATCTTAAGATTCAGTGATGTCACAGTTTGAATATAAGAGAGTAGAAGAGGGCCGTGAAATGGGGCGCAGAAGAAGAAAGGCGGTAAGGATAGTACGAAGGACGCTACCAGAGCTGTATCTCTGTCCAAAATGCGGTAAAAACACCGTAAAATCCACGATCAACAAGAAGCGGGAGAGGGCATCCGTGGTCTGCAGCAACTGCAGCCTCAGCGCATCCTACATATCGACGCCCCAAATGGGAGAGGTCGACGCCTACTGCAAATTCGTAGACGGTTTCTACGCGGGCGAATTAAAGGAGGAAACCGTCGTTGGATGAAACAGTGGAGAGCTACATCAAGCAGAGGATCAAGGAGAAGGGCGCAATCCAGATGACCCTCATCGACCCCCAGAAGATGGGGATCGAGAAAAGCGTCGAAATCGCCGTGGAGGCCGAGAAGGCGGGGACAGCCGCCATGATGGTGGGCGGCTCAACCCTTTCATCTAACAACGATCTAGATACGGCGATACAAGGGATGAAAGCCCTGGTGAAGGTACCGATCATCCTCTTCCCCAACAACATCTCAGGGGTGAGCAAATACGCGGACGCCATCTGGTTTATGTCCCTCCTGAACTCAGCCAGCACCTACTACATCATCGACGTCCAGGCCCTCACGGCCCACACCGTCAGACGATACGGCCTGGAAGCCCTACCCCTGGGCTACATAATAGTGGGCGAAGGGGGCGCAGCGGGATTCGTGGGCCATGCCAGGGGGATACCCTACGACCACCCGGAGCTGGCCCTCGGCTACAGCCTCGCTGCAGAGACCCTGGGAATGCGGTTCGTATATTTAGAGGCCGGATCCGGAGCCAAAGACCACATTCCCCTAGAGATGATAAAACTAGTGAAATCTGAGATTAACGTTACCCTGATCGTGGGAGGAGGAATCCGGGACGGGAAGACGGCCAGGGCGGTGGTCGACGCCGGCGCAGATATCATCGTCACCGGGACCCTGTCCGAGGAGACCGCCGGGATTAGGGAAAGCATTTACGATATAGTTTCCCATATTGAGTAAACGGAAGGTGAGACCCTGACATCCTTCGAGAGTTTCTTCAACGCGCTAAAGAAGGCCTTGATGAAGCCCAGGCTATACGACATCTGGCCAGACTTCGAGCCGGTCTACGACGAGAACGAGTACTCGTGGACCACACTCAGGAGCCTGGGGGAGACCCTGCTCCTCAACTGCGGGGAGTGCGACGGACCCTCTGACATGCGCCACCCTCGATGCGAGACCTGCGTCACCAAGAGGAGCGGAACAGCCTCAGGGGCCTACACGGCTTCCACCGGCAGGGAGATGGAGAAGTGGCCCACCGTCATGCTGTGCAGGATCCACAGCCCGGACTAGCGGAGACGAAGATTTGAACGATCTCCGGATGTCCGAAGAGTACCGAGAATATTTTAAATCGCTAGCGGACGGCCTCGAAGAGCTATACGAGGTCGCAAAGAGGGCCCGCGGCAAGGGGCTGGATCCTTCCCTCGAGCCGGAGCCCCAGGTCACTCACGACATAGCGGAGCGTATTGAGATGCTCATAGGCCCTCCCGGCATCACGGAGCGGATGAGGGAGCTGGAGGGCATGGATCGCAGGGAGATGGCCCTCAAAGTAGCTGAGGAGATAGCCCAGGGCCAATTCGGGATGATGGAGACCGAGGCCGCCGCAGATCAGGCCATCAGGACCGCCCTCGCCATCGTAACCGAGGGGGTGACCGTCGCACCCATCCAAGGAATTCCCGAGATAAGAGTAAAGGAGAACATCGACAAGAGCCGGTACCTAGCGGTTTACTTCGCGGGGCCCATCAGGCCAGCGGGGGGGACCGCCCAAGCCCTCACCCTGGTTGTGGCGGATCTCGTGCGCCGGAAGCTGGGGCTCGACAGGTACAGGCCCACGGACGAAGCAGTGGGGCGGTTCATCGAGGAGGTCCGCCTCTACGAGGGCTCGGTCAGGCGGTTCCAGTATCACGTCACCGACGAGGATCTGGAGCTCGCCCTGAGCAACCTCACGGTCGAGGCCACGGGGGTCTCCACCGATCAATATGAGGTCTCCAACTTTAGGGACATCCAGGGAATAGAGACCAACAGATTAAGGGGCGGCCCACTCATCGTCGTCGTCGACGGCATCATAGGTCGTGCCGGGAAGCTCATAGGCCACTGCGAGAAGCTGGGTCTCGAAGGCTGGAGCTGGCTCTCGAAGATAGGGCAATCGAACTCCGATGACGCGAAGCCAACCGCGAGCTTCATGGAGGAGGTAATCGTCGGTCGCCCCGTGTTCTCCTTCCCGGGCAGGACGGGGGGGTTCCGTCTGCGGTACGGCAGGGCTAGGAACACGGGCCTCGCCGCGGTAGGGGTCCACCCCGCGACCATGATCACTCTCAACAGGTTCCTGACCACGGGCGTCCAGCTCAGGATAGAGCTCCCCGGGAAGTCGGCGGTCGTTATGCCGGTGGACTCGATAGAGCCGCCGGTGGTCAAGCTGAGGGACGGCAGCGTCAGGAGGGTGGAGTCCGCCGAGGAGGCGATAGAGCTTGAGGGCTCCGTTGAGACAATACTATCCCTCGGAGACGTGCTCATCAACGCAGGGGACTTCATCCAGGGCAACAAGAGCCTCCTGAAGGCCGGGTACGACGAGAACCAATGGGTCCATGATCTAAGGAAAGCCCTCCACAGTGAGGGTCTGGAGGCTGCGTCCGAGGGGACAGGCATCGCTAAGGATCGCCTTGAGGCCTTGATGCATCCGACCATCGTCCCTACCGTCGATGAGGTGCTAATCCTCTCGGAAGCCGGTGTCCCGCTGCACCCAAGGTACAACTACAACTGGACCCACGTGAGCGGCGATGCCCTGCGGAGGCTCAGGAAGAACTTAGTAGACTCATGGCCCTCCTCCGGGCCGTACGAGGTCGAACTGGACGCAGAGGACAAGGAGACTCTGGAGAGGCTTCTGGTGCCCCACACGGTGAGCGACGGCAGGATAAACCTGGACGAGGCCGCGCCCGTGCTGGAGAGGTGCCTTGCTCTGGGGCAGCGCTACGTGGAGGAAGAGGAGAGGCCTCCCCTGGAGACCGTCAGGGCTCTCTCGGGCCTGGACATCAGGGATCGCGCGCCCGTCCACGTGGGCGCCCGCATGGGCCGGCCGGAGAAGGCGAAGGAGAGGAAGATGTCCCCGTACGTCCACGGCCTCTTCCCCGTGGGCAACGCGGGCGGACCCCAGAGGAACCTACTGAAGATAAAGAAAGGGACGCCTACATCGGTCCAGCTGGCTAACCGACGCTGTCCCCGATGCGGGGCCCTGTGCTTCAGCGCCATCTGCCCAGAATGCGGCGAATTGACCGCAGTCAAGTACAGGTGCCCCCGGTGCGGAAGGTCCCTTGAGACGGACTCGTGCCCCGCCTGCCGGGTCAAGGCGGTGGGTGACCACACCATCGACATCGACATCAGGGGCGTCTTCGACGCCGCATGGAAGAGGATAGGCGGGCAGCTCCCGAGCAGGATAAAATGCGTCAAGGGCCTCATGAGCCGGAACAGGGTGCCCGAGCCCCTTGAGAAGGGTCTCCTCAGGGCCAGGTACGACCTGAGCGTCTTCAAGGACGGCACCCTCAGGTTCGACCTAACAGACGTCCCCCTCACCCACTTCACCCCTGCGGAGGTCGGCGTACCCGTCGGCAGGCTCAGGGAGCTGGGCTACACGGTCGACATGAGAGGAGATTCCCTCACGTCCGGCGACCAGATGCTCGAGCTCAGGGTCCAGGACATCATCGTACCCGAGGACTGCGGTGACTACCTGGTGAAGGCGTCCCGCTTCATCGACGACCTCCTAGAGCTGCACTACGGCCTTGAGCGATACTACAGAATCATGGACCGCACGGAGGTTGTGGGTCAACTGGTCCACGGCCTCGCCCCCCACACCTCGGCGACGATCATAGGGCGAGTGATCGGTTACACCACGACGCGGAACTGCTACGCCCACCCCCTCTGGCACGCCGCGAAACGCCGGAACTGCGACGGCGACGAGGATGCAATCATGCTGGGCCTCGATCCCCTACTGAACTTCTCGAGGGAGTTCCTTCCAGAGCAGAGCGGAGGCCTCATGGACGCTCCCCTCTACGTCACGCCCGTTCTCAATCCCAGCGAGGTGGACGGAGAGGCCCACAACGTCGACGTGATGCCCTCGTACCCACCGGAGTTCTACAGGCTATGCGGGCGCAATGCCAGCCCCTCCGACTACGGGCCCCTCATCGACACCATCGGCAGCAGGCTGGGAACCGAGGCCCAGTTCCAGGGGTTCAGCTACACAGAGGAGTGCTCGGACATCAACCTGGGCTCCCACCTCGGCGCGTACAACACGCTGAAGACGATGCTGGACAAGCTGGAGAGCCAGCTGGAGCTCTCCGAGAGGATCTTCGCCGTGGACGCCGAGGAGGTGGCGCGGAAGGTGCTCACAAGCCACTTCATGAAGGACATCGTCGGAAACCTCAGGGCGTTCACCCGCCAGAAATTCCGCTGCGTCAAGTGCAACCGGAAGTACAGGAGGCCCCCCCTGAAAGGGATCTGCGTCAGGTGCGGGGGCAACCTGGCCATGACGGTTCACAAGGGAGGGATCCAGAAGTACCTGAATCCGGCCCTGGACCTTGTCAAACGCTACGAACTCAACGAGTACTACGCTGATCGGCTCGGCCTAGTCAGAGACGAGATATCATCCCTATTCCCCCAGGTGGAGGCCCAGGAGGAACCGGAGGACAAACAGTTCAGCCTCACGGACTTCATGAGGACGGATCAGGGCTAGCACAACTCTTATATCCGCCTCCTCCCGCTGATCAGCCACCCAAGAAAAGAAGTGAGTTAAACAATGTCCACACGTGACGAAGGAAGCGAAGAGCCCATCAAGATCGGGGACCTGACGACGTACTCCCGCGGGGTAAACGCCATCGTGAAGGTGATCTCCAAGACGGAGCCCAGGGAGGTCACATCAAGGTCCGACGCCTCTCAGCACAAGGTCTGTGAGGCCCTCGTGGGGGATGAGACCGGCACCGTCTACTTGAGCCTCTGGGATGAGGCCATCGATGAGGTGACGGAGGACCTGGTCCTGTCCATCAGCAACGGCTACGTCAACCTGTTCAGGGGATCTATGCGCCTCAACATCGGTCGGTACGGCAGCTACGAAGTGATCGACGAGGCGCCGTTCGACGAGGTTAACCTGGACAACAACCTGTCCAGCAAGCAGTACGAAAGGCCCCAGAGGGGCCGAGATCGCTTCGGCGGAAGAGGCCGGACACGCTACTAGAGACCTGTACCCTTATTCAACCCTTTATTTTCATTTCCTCACATGACAGGGTAGAGTCTGCCGCTAAAGGGCAAACATTTTTCTCTATGTCTGTCATGAAGGTAGTGGAGACCAAGAGCATGAGCAGGAAGAAGAAGAAGGATAGCAACCCGGGAATGCCGGCCTCGAGCGCGGGGCTCATAAGGTTCTTCCAGGACGAGGCCTACGGCGTCAAGATTAGGCCCGAGATCATCATCGCCGGCGCTGTGACCCTGATCATGACCGTGATACTTGCACGAATATTCATCCC
>JAUWBQ010000077.1 GCA_030601645.1 Candidatus Bathyarchaeota archaeon
GAGACGGGTTGAGAGAGGCGAGGAAGGCGGTTGACGGGGCTTCGGATATGATCGAAGGTGGATCCGGAGGAAGCCTATGCGAATCAGGTTTGCTTCACGATGTTGACAACGTAAATTTCATGGCTCCGATACCGAGGCCAAGGAAGAACATCGTATGCCTGGGTTTGAACTATGCGGATCACGTGGCTGAGGGGAGCAAGACATTGGAGAAGTCGAGGCCCCTACCGGAACATCCGATCTTCTTCACAAAGCCGCCCACGGCAGTCACCGGGCCTTTTGATGACATCGTTTATCCAAAGGTCACGGAGCGCCTCGATTACGAGGTCGAGCTGGCCGTGATAATTGGGAAGGAAGGGAAGTACATACCAGAAGAGGATGTATACGACCACATCGCAGGGTACACGGTGCTCAACGACGTCTCCGCCAGGGACCTGCAGAGGAGGCACTCCCAGTGGTACAAGGGGAAGAGCTGCGACACCTTCGCTCCAATGGGGCCCTACCTCGTGACCTCTGACGAGATAGGCGACCCCATGAACCTTGGCGTGAGGCTCAGGGTGAACGGGGAGACCCGTCAGGAGTCCAACACGTCTAACATGATCTTCGACATAACGAAGATCGTCAGCACCCTTTCGGCGGGCATCACCCTAGAGGCCGGGGACATCATCGCGACCGGTACACCATCGGGAGTGGGGAGCGCCCATCCTCTGGGGTTGCTGAAGGTCGGCGATGAGGTTGAGACTTGGGTGGAGAATATCGGAGCGATGAGGAACCGGGTGGTTTCGGAGAAGAAAACGAGGGTCGAGTTATAAATCTGCATACCCTGAATCTCTTTTTATTCTTTGAAGTTTCCGACCGAAATGTTCATAAAGGATCTGATGGCTCTGAAAGAAAATATTTATATTGCTATTCTCTGGATTGCTCTATAGCTTCGAGGTGAAAAAATAGTTTGAGTGCATTAGGTTATGGTGGACAACCTATAATTATTCTCAAAGAAGGAACGGAGCGCAGCCGCGGCAGCGATGCACGTAACGCCAACATCCAAGCGGCCCGCATCGTAGCAGAGGTTTTGAAATCCTCTCTAGGCCCCAAGGGCATGGATAAGATGCTGGTCGACAGCTTCGGCGACGTCACGATCACCAACGACGGCGCCACCATGTTGAAGGAGATGGACATCCAGCACCCTGCAGCCAAGATGATGGTCGAGGTCTCCAAGACCCAGGACGACGAGGTCGGGGACGGCACCACGAGCGTGGTGGTCCTCACCGGCGAGCTCCTGGGCAAGGCGGTGGAGCTGATGGACAAGAAGATCCACCCGACGGTCATCATCGACGGGTACAGGGACGCTCAGGAGCAGGCCCTCAAGGTCCTTGACGAGATCTCCATCAAGGTCGAATCCAAGGACAGGGACACCCTGAAGAAGGTGGCCGTCACGGCAATGGCCAGCAAGCTCATCGCCGGATACAGCGATTACCTCTCAGAACTCGCGGTCGACGCCATACTGCAGGTCGCAGAGGAAGTCGACGGGGGTTACGAGGCGGATCTGGACATGGTGAAGATCGAGAAGAAGCCCGGCGGCTCGCTCACTGACACCACTCTGATAAAAGGTCTCATTATAGACAAGGAGGTAGTCCACAGCGACATGCCAAAGCGGGTGAAGGAAGCCAAGATCGGCCTCCTGAACACCGCCATGGAGATAGAGAAGACCGAGTTCGACGCCAAGATCCAGATCGAGAACCCCGAGGAGATGCAGGCCTACCTCGACCAGGAGGAGAACATGCTCCGGGAGATGGTCCAGAAGGTGAAGGACAGCGGAATCAACGTCATCCTCTGCCAGAAGGGCATCGACGACATGGTCCAGCACTTCCTGTCCCGTGAGGGCATCCTGGCCGTCCGCAGGCTCAAGAAGAGCGACATGGAAGCCCTGGCCAAGGCCACGGGAGCCAAGGTCGTGACCAGCGTCGATGACCTCTTAGAGGACGACGCGGGCTACGCAGCCACCGTCGAGGAAAGGAAGATCGGGGACGAGAAGATGATCTTCGTCGAGGGCTGCAAGAACCCCAAGGCAGTCTCCATGCTGATCAGGGGCGGATCAGACCGCATCGTTGACGAGGCGGAGAGGTCCATCCACGACGCACTCTGCGTCGTAAGGGACGTCGTCCAAGAGCCCAAGATCGTCGCCGGCGGCGGGGCCCCCGAAGTCGAGATAGCCCGGAAGCTGAGGAGGTACGCAGAGGGGATGGCAGGCAGGGAGAGGCTAGCGGTCTTGGCCTTCGCAGAAGCCATAGAGGTCATACCCATCACCCTGGCAGAGAACGCGGGGATGGACCCCATAGACGCCATCTCAGACCTCCAGTCGAGGCACGAGAAGGGAGAACTATGGGCCGGCATCAACGCTTTGGAGGGCGAGGTCTCGAACCTGGCTGAGATGGATGTCTACGAGCCCACCCAGGTCAAGGTCCAGGCAATAAAGTCGGCGACGGAGGCATCGACCATGCTCCTGAAGATCGACGACATCATCGCCGCCACCAAGATGAGGATGCCAGAGGGAGGCCCAGGCGGCATGCCCGGCGGTATGCCCGGCGGTATGCCGGGCGGCATGCCCCCAATGTAGGGCCTGGAGATTCGTAAAAGAGAGTTTGACTTGTCTGAGGAAATCCGAATCGGGCCCCCGAAGATCACGAGGTTTGAGAGGGCGAGGATCATCGGCGCAAGGTCGCTTCAGGTGTCCCTGGGGGCCCCCATCCTGGTGAGCCTCCCGGATTCGATGAGCGATCCCATAGACATAGCGTTGGAGGAGTTCCAAGAGGACGCTCTCCCCATGACTCTGAGGCGGGCCCTTCCGGACAAGAGCCATCAGGATATAATCCTGTCAGACCTGCTCAAGCCGAAGGCAGCCTGACCATTCTTTTATTACTTCGTACTTCTTTGGATGGGATGACTGCTGGCAATGTCACAGGATCTAGTTTCGTGGAGGACGGCCACAATAGTCCTGACCATGATTTCTGTAGGCGTGTTCCTGTTGCAGAGGACGTCCTGGGCCATGTTCGACACCATCTTCGAGCTATGCATATTCCACATCCCCAGCCTGGTCTGCGCCGTCATCTACCTCAGGTTGCAGGGGGGCAAGGGTCCCGGCTAGCCCAAAAACGGTATATACGGAGCCACCCGATCATTCTACGGTGTCGGGAATTTGAAGTTTTCAAGGATAATCCCGTGTATTGATACCCACTCGTCCGGGGAGGCGACCAGGGTCGTGGTGGGGGGCTTCCCCCAGCTAAAGGGGGCGAACATGGCCGAGAAACAGGCCTACTTCCAGGAGCACTACGACCACTTGAGGACGACCATGCTCAAGGAGCCCAGGGGCTTCGCGGGCCTCCTGGGGGCGGTACTCACCGAGCCCACCGTCCCCGAGGCGGACGTGGGGGTGATCTACCTATGGACTGACGGCTACTTCAGCGCCTGCGGTGACAGCACGTTCAGCGTCTCCGCGGTCCTCGTGAACATGGGGATGGTCGAGGTCACCGAGCCGGTGACTGAGATCACCCTGGACACGGTCGCTGGCCTGGTGAGGTCGAAGGTATACGTGGAGGGCGGCGAGGCGAAATCCATAGCCATGGAGGGGGTCCCGTCCTTCTACACGGAGACGGTGAAGCTGGAAGTCCCGGATGTTGGGAAGGTGGAGGCGGACATCGCCTACGGAGGCCTCTGGTACGCCTTCATCGACGCAGGCAGCATCGGGCTGGAGCCCAGCTTGGAGAACAAGGACCACTGGATCCCCCTGGGATGGAAGATAAGGAACTATCTGGCCGACAGGGTGAATGTCTCCCACCCCCAGTACCCCGAGCTCAACGTCCTGGATCTGGTGACCTTCTACACAGAGCCCTCCGTGGAGGGGGCCCACTCTCGCCACTGGAACGTCTTCGGCCCCAAGCAGTCCTGCAGGTCTCCGGCGGGGACGTGCACCAACGCCCGGATGGCGGCCCTCTACGGGAAGGGGGAGCTGAAGCCGGGGGAGGAGTTCGTGGCTGAGAGCACCATCAACACGCTCCACTACGGGAAGATCATGAAGGAGATCAAGGTAGGCGATCACAAGGCTATCCAGCCCGAGGTATCCGCGACCGCGTACATCACGGCATTCAACCAAGTCGTCATAGACCCCAAGGACCCCCAGAAAGACGGCTTCCTCTTCTGATTCTCCCCATTTTTTCCGTCCATCATGCTTGGAATTAAATAGATCATCCCCCGCTTCCATTCAGTAAGAGGTGTTCAAGAATAGCCCGAGAGTTCATCAAGCTGACAGGAGGCGACCCCGACGTCGAGGCCCCTCAACACGTGGTCGCCACGGCTCTCGACGCCATCAAAGAAGGTGGCAGGTGGACCCACTACGCGGGTCAGGAGATTCCCAGACGATTCCAGGAGGCCGTGGTCGACTATTACAAGGCCTTCGGCCCTGAATACAAACCCGAGAACGTGATCCCCACCGCAGGCAGTAGCGCAGCCCTGTTCATCGCCCTGAGGACGGTGCTGGATCAGGGCGACGAGATCCTGCTGTGGTCTCCCTCCTTCGTGGGCCATTACAGGATCTTGAACAGCATGGGCGTGAAGATGTCCATCGCGCCCCTCACCAGGGAGACGGGATATCATCCGGATCTGGTTACTCTGGAGGATTGCATCGGGCCCGAGACGAAAGCCGTATTCGTCTGCAACCCGAACAATCCGACCGGCACAGTGTTCACGGAGAAGGAGCTGAGGGCGATAGGGGATCTCGCCATAGACTACGACCTGACGATATTCTCGGACGAGATCTACCTCCACTACGTCTACGATGACAACGAGTTCTACTCCACTGCCTCCTTCGAGGGGCTGGAGGAGAGGACCATCAACATCATGAGCTTCTCCAAGACCTTCTCCATGACCGGCTGGCGCCTGGGATACACGATTGTTCCAGATGGATACCTTGAGAGGGCTTCGACCATAGCCAGGATGACGGCCCCCCGGCCTGCAACCTTCGTCTACGCGGCGGGCACCGCCGCCCTCAGGGGCGACATGTCATACGTGGAGGAGAGGAGGCAGGCCTATGACGAGAGGCGCAGGTACTTCTGTATAGCGGTTGACGATATCGAGGGGTTGAGATGCCACCTGTTCGAGGGCGCCTTCTACGCCTGGTTCGACGCCAGGAACTATGGCCTGGGGTCCGAGGAGTTCTGCAAACGGTTAAGGGAGCGGGAGAACGTCGCCCTCAGCCCGGGGAACAGGTTCGGCGTGAAGACCGACGGCTTCATACGGGTGCCCCTGGTCCAGCCAGTCCCCGTTCTGGAAGACGTGGTCGAGAGGTTGAAGAGGTTCGTTCAATCCCTCTAGGATTGGCTCAATAGATCGGCTTTTTCTCCTCCACCTTCGACCAATGACAAAGGCAGTTGGACACGATAGATCCTACAATAATCTATTCTCGCATAGGAAACTTGGAAAAAGGGTGAGGGGTTCGGGGAGATCTAGATGCTGATGAGTTCCTGGGCTCCTTTGAAGTACGTCAGCACGTTCCTTCCTTTCTCTGTGATCACGTATCTCTTCTTGGCTCTCTGGGTGCCATACTCCTCTGTGACGAGGATGTGGCCTTCCTTGACCAGCTTGTCTAGCACCTTCTGCGTGGGGTTCCACGACATGTTGGCAGAGTACATGATGCGGGTGGGCTTGTCGATCCCTCTCTCTATGGCTCCAAGCACGTAGAGCATTCTCTCTAGTTTCGATCTCCGGGCGCTCATCTCATTGACCTCCGGGTCCGGTTTGTCTCGGTTCTCTCCATTATCTCTCTCCCCCTATTGGCTGGTCGCCGACTCGACGTTGACCTCGGTGATGTACTGGGCGTTGTTGGTGTACAGGAGCATGTTTACCGTGGTCCCTACATCAGCCAGCTGGATGTTTGGGGGGCCCTTGATGTAGAAGAGTATCACGCCGCCTGATATCAGGGGAATGTCCGAGGTCGACTGGTTGAAGACGAGTTCGTCGATGGTCACGCTGGGTCCTGTGAGGTGGGCGTAGCCCGTCCTGTTTAGTTTTCCCGTGAAGGTGGTTCCAGTCGGGACCCTGTAGTAGTAGATGTCGCTCCATTGGGCCTCGACGCCCCTGACCTTTATCCCGGCTATCAGGATGTCCCTGCCTCCGAGGTTCTGGAGCTTGAAGGCGGCGACGGCTCCCGTGGCGTTGACCCAGATATTTTCCTTGGTGATGCGTGCCTCCTCTATGTTCGTACGCATGAGGGTGATGTTCGTGGCGTAGTACGTCACCACACCGGCGAGAAGCACGGCTATGACGAGGAGTATCAAGGCAGATACGACCTCGCTCAAACCCTTGTTCTCCCGCTGTAGTTTATTCTCCAATCTTTATTCCTCGACCCTTTTTATTACACTATTCTCCACTACTTATTTTAAAAGAGATTTCGGAGTTCATAACTATATTTCTTATCCTTAAGCCTGATAAGCATGAATGGAATGTTTCCCTTTAAAATAACATTATAAACTATCATTAAATACAGTCCTTACTATGTTTCTTTTTTATAGCTATTCAAATATGGATCACAAAAATATTCCCTAACTCTGATGATATATTCAGTTATTGTCAAACTGATTGGACGTATCGACATTCATACGGAGGAGCCGTATTGACTCCCTCGGGGGCAGGAATTCCGTTTGCGCGCGCAGCCTTTTCAAAGCCTCTTTGGGAGAAGAAATCTTTTCAACAAACAAGCCTGGATCGATTCTCTCGATGATCAATTTGGTGACATTCAACTGGCTGGGGCTATCGTCTAAGTGGAGGACCTTCACTGATTGAAGAGGCTCTTGACGGTCGAGGGATAACAACTTACCCTTGTTTCATGCGCCATTATTTGTCCATTGCACAGGCGCAATACCTATCATACTTACGATCTTCGAGTAGAAAGGGGAAATTTTCTTATAGTTTAGCGAAAAATACACTTCTCAAACAGGAAGCAACAGGCGTCGTCAATAATTGTCAAAATACGTGATAGGCTAGCCCAAATTTTTAAGCAAAGAGAGGGCATTTCAGAGTGAATCGGCCATGTTGCACCTATCCGATGAGGATATCGCCGGAATCCTTACGATGAAGGAGGCGATAGACGCCGTCGAGAAGGCTTTCGGCGAGTATGCGAAAGGCTCCGTGAGAATGCCCCCGAGATCGACGATTATGTTAGACAAGTACGGCGGAAGCATCTCGTTCATGCCCTCATACCTGGAGGAGACGGACGCCCTGGCGACGAAGATAATATCCATCTATCCCCGGAACCCGGAGAGAGGGCTTCCGACGACGGTGGCCTGGATCGTGGTAAACGACCCAGAGACGGGGATGATGGAGGCGATGCTCGACGGGACCTACCTGACGGCCGTCAGGACCGGCGCTGTCTCGGGGGTTGCCTCACGTTATCTGGCTCCGGAGGGCAGCAGGGTCGCGGCGGTCATCGGATGCGGGGTCCAGGGGAGGACCCAGGCATGGGCCATCGCAGAGACCATCGAGCTGGAGGAGCTCAGGGTCTTCGACATATCGAGGGAACGAATGGAAAAGTTCGCAGGGGAGATGGGTTCGAAGCTGGGCGTGGATGTCGTCCCCTTGGATTCAGGGGCCGAAGCGGTGAAGGGCGCCGACGTCGTCCTTGCTGCCACGACCTCAAAGAACCCCGTGGTGAGGAGGGAGTGGCTGGGGGACAGGGTCCACGTGAGCGCCATCGGCAGCTTCTACCCGGACTATAGGGAGCTGGACACCGGGATCATCAAGGAAGCCAAGGTGGTGGTGGACAGCATCGAGGCCGTCATGGAGGAGGCGGGGGACATCCTGATCCCCATAGCCGAGGGCGCCATAACCGAGGGGCACATCCACGC
>JAUWBQ010000179.1 GCA_030601645.1 Candidatus Bathyarchaeota archaeon
CCTTCAGCCTGGTGAGATCCTCCATCGAGGCGGGGACCTCTCCCCCGTGCTCCGCGGCTATGACCCTGCAGGCCTCCTGGATGGTCTCTGCTTTCCGCTTGTAGAACCCCGAGGACCTGATGTCCTCCTCAAGCTGCTCCCTCGGCGCGTGTGCGTAGTCAGCGGCTCTCCGGTATTTCTTGAATAGGGTCTCGGTGACCTTGTTGATCTGCACGTCTGTGCTCTGTGCCGACAAGATGGTGGCCACGAGCAGATCCAGAGGAGTCTCCCAATTGAGGGACGTCCCCCCGACATCTTGGTAGGCCTCCTCCAGCAGGCTGATGATCTTCTCAGCTCTCTCGATCAAACCGTAGACCCCGTTTCACTCGCCATTTAGTATCTGCCTTCCGGCGGATCGCCTTAAAAGTTACTGGGATCCTCCCTCCAAAACCCACTTTTCACCTTCTAACACATAAGAAAAAAGTTTATAATAGGGCGATCCACCCATCGAAGGACGAGAATGACGGCATCAGAGCCCCTTGAAAACCTCAAGGAGATGATAAGGGAGGCCATCGAGAAGATCTTTCCATCGTCCGATGTCGCATTGGAGGAGATCAAGGACGAGGTGTGGACAGACCTGTCCAGGATCTACTACAAGTACGAGGACGAGGCCCAAAAGAGGGCCTTCAGGGAGGTCATGAAAGAGATTGCCGAGAAGATGCGGGAAGACAAGTGGGAGACTGTCTACAAGAAGATCTACAGGGAAGAGCAGAAGGAGAAGAACAACACCTTCGGTTAGGCCTCAAAAGAGATTATTCGCAATAATCGTCTTTTTAATCATTCGACTCTCATCTTGTAACTTGCACTTATAAGTCAGAGTCGTAATCCGTAGCCTCAAGGCGAAGATCGTGGGATGGGCACCGACGATCCTTTTCAGCGTCGTGTTAACCCTCGTCCTGTAGAAGTACGTGGGCTTCAGCACTTCGATGATGCCTGCGGCGAGCCTGATCTAGGGCAAGGTCTACCTGACGATGATGGCTACGGGAGGCCTAGCTGGTACCACCGTGAGTATCTTCCCCATCACCTTCGTCGCCGGGGGGATAATCGGAGCCCTCCTTGAGGTCTTCACCCCCGTTTCCATGATGGGCCTCGGGATGGGAATGATCCTCCCGCCCCACTACATCGTTCACTTCGGCTTAAGCGGCATCATTAGGTGGTACACAGAGAGGAGATTCGGGAAAGAGTTCTATGACGTGAAAGGCAGGCTGATCGTGACGGGGCTGATGGCAAGCTCGTTGATCGTCCAGGTCATCATGACCGTCCTGACGAACTTCCTGTGATGCTTCAACGAACCCTTCAACCTGCGCATACAAGTGTTATATGAAAAGAAAACATCTATTTTCTTGGAGATTCTATGGCTGAATTCGACATTCTGATCAAAAATGCAACCATCGTGGATGGTACAGGCAAGAAGGCCTACAAGGGCTCGATAGGCATCAAGGGGGATAAAGTTGCTGCCTTAGGCGATGTCAAGGGCGACGCAGAGGAGAAAATAAACGCGAAGGCACTGACGGCGACTCCTGGTTTCATTGACGCCCACAGCCACGCTGATTGGACGCTCCTGTGGTTTCCCAAGGCTGAGAGCTATGTAATGCAGGGAGTCACTACTTTCGTCGGGGGGCAGTGCGGGGGGTCTCCCGCTCCGTTGGGCGAGTACATCAGGCTGCCCCGGCTATTGATGGACCGCCTCCCCGACCTCGATCCCTACAAGTTCTACCCGAAGCAGCCCTACTACCCCCTGGAGCAGGTCAATGAATGGATGGATGAGATCTTCGGCTGGACCCTCGACTGGAAGGACATGGAGGGCTACTTCAAGAAGGTTGAGGGGGTCGGCGTCTCCATGAACTACGCCCCCCTAGTAGGACACGGCACCGTCAGGACCAAGGTGATGGGCCTCGACTACAAGCGCCACAGCACAGAGGAGGAGTGGGCGGAGATGCGGGAGCTCATACACGAGGCGATGAAGCAGGGATGTCTGGGGATGAGCGCCGGCCTCGACTATGACCCCGGCGTCTTCGCCGCCCATGAGGAGATCATAGACGGAGTCAGCGTCCTCAAGGAGTACGGCGGCGTCTACTGCCCCCACTGGAGGCGCACCGGCCGCAGGAGGGGCATCGCAGCCGGCCACGTCCCCAACGAGAAGATCACCGCCCTGATGGAGTGTGTCGACGTCTACAACAAGACCGGGGTCCGCCTCCACTACGCCCACATATCCACCGGCTGGCAGATCTACCCCACCGCCCCGGACGAGCTTGAGGTGGCCAACGTCAAGATCACCCTCGACATGATCACCGGGGGCTCGAAAGGGGAGCTGGACATCACGTGGGACGCCATTCCCCAGATGACCCGGAGCGGCTTCGCCACGATGCCCTACCTCGCCTCCCTCTACGCGCCCTGGCTCAGGGAGCTGGGGGGCCTCGAGGAGTTCGGGAAGTGGCTCAAGGTGAAGGACTTCAGGGAAGAGGTTAAGGACGCCATCCGCATGGGCAAGTGGTTCATCAGGGTCGCCTACAACCCGAACACGGCCCCCCGATGGGCTGAGAACATCGTCGTCCTAAAGAGCAAGGTCCCCGACGTCGACGGTAAGACCATCGCCCAGATCGCCGAGGAGAGGAACGCCGACCCCTGGGACACCTACTTCGACATCATCGCAGAGGACCCCCACACCAGGGGGGCGACCGGGGCCATGGGGCCCAGGAAGCCCTACCTCCAGTACTACATCCATCCCAAGGGAATGGTCGGTCTCGACACCAGCGTCTTCGACGCCAAATGGCAGGCGAAGAACCCGCCCTACGGCTTCCCCGGCATCAACACCTTCAGCGCTTTCCCGATGTTCTTCATCAAATACGTGAGGGATGGAGACCTCTTCACCCTCGAGGAGGCGGTCCAGAAGACCTCCACGCAGGCCGCGAGAGTCCACAACATCAAGGGGAGGGGCGTCCTCAAGGAGGGCGGCTACGCCGACATCGTCCTCATGGACATCCCGAAGCTCAAGGTGCTCAGCGACGAGTTGGAGACCCGGAAACATCCGAAGGGAGTCGAGTACGTCCTCGTCAACGGCGACGTCGTGGTCAGGAAAGGGAAGCACACAGGCGCCACCCCTGGACGGGTGCTGACAAAGGAAGCCTAGGCATCTACAACTCCCTATTTTCTCACTATTTTTAGATTCCTCCAGAAATTCATAGTCTCCGAGCTGAAATTTTTATAAAACCCCGTCTGTCCTTACTCTGTGCAAGCTATCTAGGGTTGAACAAAATGAGCGAGAACGCAGAAACCGTCCTCAAGGTCATGAAGGACGCAGGGAAGCCAATGCGGCCCGGGGACGTCGCCAAGGCCCTCGGGATCGAGAGCAAGGAGGTCTCCAAGGCCATCAAGGTCTTGAAGAAAGAGGGGAAGATCCACTCCCCGAAGAGATGCTACTACGCCCCCGTCTAGTAGAATGCGAATTCCCAAGACCTAGGCCGAGTCCCATCCCTATTTCTTTCTTATCAGTCTAATTAGAATTCTAGATCATTGGGAGGGCTCCTAGCGGAGCCTATACCCCGGACTTCAACTGTTCGTAGAGGTCGTGAGCCTCTCTGGGGGTTGCACCCTCGTGGATGACGCTCCTCACGGCTCTGATCATCGCCACGGCGTGGTCGTTCTGCCAGATGTTCCGCCCCATGATGACGCCGACAGCGCCAC
>JAUWBQ010000095.1 GCA_030601645.1 Candidatus Bathyarchaeota archaeon
TGATAGATTTGATCCCCACATTATCCACAGCCATAACGCCCCCGACTTTCTGACCGTGTCGGCTTTGAAAGCCGTTGACGGCACGCCAGTCATCCATGACATTCATGATTCGCTGACAATGAGGAGCACAGGTTACTATGATGGAGACGACGAGGCTGAGGTCAAGGGTTATGCCGTGGATGAGAAGTTTGCTTTAGAAGAGAGCGACGGAAGAATCTATGTCAATGAGATGATCAGGGATTACCTTCATCGACGCTACAGCCTCGACCCAGATTCAGAACTCGTGTTATACAACTATGTTTCGGAGGCGATTATACCTGTGAATATGGGGGAGAGGCTCTCTTCCAGGGATGGAGAGATACACATCGCGTATGCTGGTACTATTACGAGTAAGATTGAGGGGTCCCACTATGATCTTAGGGGGATCTTCAGGGATATAGCGAGACATGGGTTCCACATCCACATCTTTGCATCGAGGGAGGATGATGGCTACCGACTGCTGGCGGATGAGAGCCCATTCATCCATTATCACGGTCATTGGGATCAGAGGGTGCTATTGCAGGAGTTGACGAAGTATGATTTTGGGTGGGCTGGGTTCAACGATGCTAGGAACAAGGTTCACCTCGACGTAGTGCTTCCGAACAAAGCCTATGAGTATATAGCATGTGGGTTACCTATCCTAACCTTTCCTCACAAGGCCCTCAGCGAGTTCGTCGAGGATCAAGGAGTCGGCTTGGTCGTCGAAGACTTTGATATCAGGGAGAGGCTTGAGAGTGCCCATGCGCTGCACGAGAACGTTTACAGGAAAAGATATGATTTTACCATTGAGAAGAACATAGATAGCTTGGTTGAGTTCTACCGGGATATGATCAAGCGCAGAGATTGAGGGGCGAGTACGCATTAAATCTAAGGGGGAGGAATGTAGATTAAGTTTGACCGGGAACTCCTGTGACCCTACATCGCCTTCGTCCGGGGGTTGCCCCGCTCACCTTTTTAAGCTATAGACATCGCAAGTCCTCCCCTGAAAGAGCTTGCGAAGAATCTTGGGAGTGATAAATTGGGTTCGCGCGTAAGAAAAAAGAGGTTCTCCCAGTACCCCTCCTGAAAGAAGCTATAAACACCTGAGACAATGAATATGGAGGGTCATACGTGAACGTAAATTTAACACAACAGGTCATGATATGGCTGTCCGAGGAGCCAATGTCCCTGGAAGAGCTGGCCGATAAGACTGGCACCGAGAAGAAGAAGGTTTACAAAATTCTCAGCTCGCTTCATAAGAGTATGCAGATAGCCCACTTCAGGGACGACGATGGCGTGAGGCGTTACAGACCCGTCGAGGAAACTCGATAGGCTCAGGCGAAAACGTTTTTCGCATGCTGACGCTCTAGTGATTGCTCTCAACATGGACTTCAATTGCCGTCACACCGGATGTGAACGCGTTTTCGACTCAAAGGTAGGTAGAGCTGTCCACGAACGCTCGGTCCATAGAAGCGCGGTCCCTGAGGAAAACCGAACATAGATGCCTTAAAGGAAATTCTTAAATTGAGCCCTATTCGCTGCTATACAAGATCGACTTTTGCCCCTGAGAGTTGTGTGCTCGGAGTGCGGTTTCTCGCTGTACGAGGGTGGGATCCTCAAGTCCCCTTCAGACATCACGAAAAGTTACGACGGTAGATGCCCGAAATGTGGACGTAAGCTGAGCTCCTCAGCAGAGGGGTTAAGCATCTACCCTTTCAGAGAAGATAACAAGTCAGAGAGAAAAGATACCTAAGCGCGCGTGCGGATGCTTTTTACATTCTCAAGAGGGTGGAGTATGCAATCAGGACGATGTTGTGATGAGCCAAAAGTGCCCCATACTTACCAACTATTACACCGATAAAAATGCCAAGTGCGTCAGATACTTCGTCTGCAACATGCAGGAGAGGAATAAGGACTCTCGATGCCCGGCGAAAGGGCAGAGATGAAGTAATGGAGATATGGAAAATGAGAGAGGGTCTGATTCTGAATTACCGGATTGGCGGGAAAACCCAGTATCCGAAGCAGTGCCTGATAAAGGTCGTGGGCGCAGAGCCGTCGGATGCAAGTCGGATGATCGGATTAAAGGTGTGTTGGCCCGTCGACGAGCCCAAGATCTACGGCAAGATCGTTGATGTTCACGGCAGAAAGGGTGTGCTCAGAGTCAGGTTCAACAGGGGTGTGCCCGGTCAAGCACTAGGCAGCCGTGTCAAGATATTTGAGTGAAGCTTCGTTTCTCATAGGAGCGCTCACCAATAACACAACACACATCATACACTATAGACCAAGACACCAAACACCAGCACAAAACCCAAGCCCCCACCCAAACCAAATAGACGAATAACCAACCAACCGTGAAAAACACCCCAACCCAGCCACAAAACCGAGACCAAAAAACACACCCCCAAAAAAGGGGAGGGGGGGTCACACATCCGCCCGTAAAAACCCCACCAAACCATAAAAGGAACCTGACAATCCCTACTCCCCGATCCGATTCCAGTCAAAAACCCAGGCAAACTCAAGAAAAACACAGACCAAGACAAAACACACAACACAGCCCAATATATAGGGGGGAGGGGGGGGTCATACGTCGGAACGTGAAAACACCGCCATACAGAGAAAGGAACCCGAAAACGACCCCGATTCGACCCCATTCATACCAAAAGGAGCACTAATGCATACCAAAAACCACCATCATAAGCTACCGCTCACAACCCACCCCCCACGACAGGACCAAAACCACAAACAACACGCCACCAAAACCCCCAAGACCCAGCCACCGACGCAAGACACCCCCCCAACAGGAAGACTTTTCGCCACCTCAGACACGAATAAAGACAGAACCCACATGACAAAACTCACCAAAAAACAGGAAGAAAGAGCCACCAGGATCCACCGGGAAGCCCTGGTCGTGGACACCCACTGCGACACCCTCATGAAACTCATGCCCCAGCCCAGGGGCTCACCCCCCGCCAGACGCCTCGGCGAACGATCCGACACGGGCCACATAGACCTCCCCAGACTCCAGGAAGGAGGCGTCGACTGCCAGACATTCGCCATATACACGGGAAAAAGAGAGAACCAGCCGGACGCCACCCTCACAGCCCTCCAGATGACCGACGTATACAACAGGGAATGCGAGGCCAACTACGGCATCACCCCCGCCCACAGCCACCGAGAGATCCTGGAAGCCCACAAAGCCGGAAAAGTCGCCGCCCTCCTCTCCATAGAGGGCGCAGAACCCCTCCAGGGAGACCTCGGCGCCCTCAGGATATTCCACAGGCTGGGGGTGAGGATGCTGAGCCTCACCTGGAACTGGCGCACCCCCTTCGCAGACGGCCTCAACGCAGACAGAACCGGGGGAAAACTAACCGACCTCGGAGTACAAGCCATACAAGAGATGGACCGCCTGGGCATCGTCCTCGACGTCTCCCACATCAGCGACAGCTGCTACTGGGACATCGCCGACCAGAAGAAAGGCCCCTACATAGCATCCCACTCCAACTGCAGGGACATCTGCGACCACCCCAGAAACCTCACGGACGACATGATCAAAGCCCTCGCAGACCACGGAGGAGTCATGGGAATGAACTTCGCCCCCGCATTCGTCGACAAGGAGAACGCCACGCTGGAGACGCTCGTCGACCACATCGACCACATCACCGAACTAGTCGGACCAGACCACGTAGGCCTGGGCTCAGACTTCGACGGAATCGGCTCGACGCCCACCGGCCTCGAAGAAGCCACCAAGATGCCCAACATCACCCGGGAACTCGTCAAGAGAGAATACGCAGACGACGACATCCTAAGGATCCTGGGAGGAAACCACCTCAGAATCTTCAAGGAGATAATACCCTAGACCCCCCGCCTCCCCCACGAAATCCACCCTAAACGACGCGCACACACCCACAGGCGGCCACCACGAGACGAAAAGCGGAAACCCGAGCCACGCCACACCACGAAAACGCCCGCATACCCTTAAATCGGAACCCCCGCAACCATCCTCAGAAGGAGCCGAACATACCCACTGCCGGAAAAGCATTCGCCGAGATCGAGGAAAGCACATACCTCATAGTAGTAGGCAAGAAGGCCATAGCCAACAGGCTCGCCAACCCCCTCAGCGAGATCGCCTTCGGCGAGATAGGGGTCATCGTCGAGGCCAGGATCCTCCCCGACACCCTCAAGGAATTCCACCTCAACAACCCCGAGAACACCCGGGTCATATTCTTCGAGAACATGGACATCCCCAACATCAACAAGCTCAGCCTCTACGGCCCGGACATCGTCAGCACAAGCCTATTCGAGGAGTACACCGCCCGGGGAGACCCGTGGTACGTCCTCAAGAAATCCAAGAAGCACGGCCACACCGTGGGCCTCGTAAGGGACGGCTCCGTGACCCTGTTCAACAGCGTCGACCAGGGACAATACCTCCAATACGTCAAGGAGGAGATACTGCCCATGACCCAGCCCCCGAGGGCCAGAACCGGCCAATGAGGCCACCGTCAAGAGAACGAAATATATTCCCCCCTTCAGACACCCAGACGTGAGGATGACGCCCATAAACCCCGACAAGACCCTGGACTGCACGGGCCTCTACTGCCCCGAACCCGTCTTCCGAACCCGCCTGGGCCTCGACGAACTCGAAGTAGGCCAGACTCTAAAAGTCACCGCAGACGACCCAGCGGCCGAAGAGGACATCAAACGCCTGGTGAAAAGGCTGGGCCACGAGATACTCAGCCTCGAATCCGACGGAGACGAAGTGGAGTTCGTCATAAGAAAGGCAAAGTAGACCCACACGTCTCCAAAAGCGCGCGCCATGTCGGAGTAACACCCGCCCACGCCGATTAGGGACATCGGCAATACTTCTTTTAAAATACTATTTCGTTCACCGATACTACCAGCAAGCCAACGGGCCTCATCGATCAAACGCTCCGCCTGTTCGACTAAATGGAAGAAGCCTGAAGGGTTTACTAAAGCATGGCACGAAGCTCATCATCAACACCACACCCGATCTAACGCTTCGACTGAAGAATCGAAAATGAGAAGAATAATATACCATTAACCATTTTTTAGGATGATGAAGGGGCAGGGCAACACTATGCTGTCTTTGATCCCCATAAAAGTTCATCAGCAACACACCAGCCTGATGCACCATCAGATCCAAAAAAGTAGGGGGATGAGGGAATGGACGAAGAGAACGTGGTGATAAAACAAATCCCATATCACGTCAGGAGAAAGATGGAACAGAAAAAAATCGAGCCGGTCGAAGGGCCCGAGTTCACCCTGAGGTGTCAGACGTGCGGCTGCACCTGGAAACCCGAGATCGAAGGACGCCAGAGGCTCCCCAAGGGGTACTGGAAATGCCCTGAGGGATGCAACGAGGACATCGAGGAAGAGAGGAGAGACAGAAGCCTGAGAGTACTGCTTGTAGACGACGACAAAGCCCTCAACAGGAGCTTGGCCGCGATCATGAGGAAGGCGGGGTACACGGTCGTGAACGCCTACACCGGCACCGAGGCCCTGGAGGCATCCCGGAAGAACCCCTTCGACGCCGTCATCCTCGACATAAAGCTCCCAGACATCGACGGAGTCGAACTCCTCAGAAACATCCGGGAGGTGGACCCCGTGATAGGCACCCTGATGCTCTCGGGCGCCGCCACCCTGGAGGACGCCGTCGAATCCCTCAACCAGGGAGCAGACGCATTCATACTCAAACCCGTGGAGCCAGCGGAGCTGCTGTACAGGCTCGGCACGGTGACCGGCTTCAAGAGGCTGGAGCGCGAGCTAAGGGAGGCGCGGGCCAAGTACAACGAACTCTTCACCATCATACATGAAGGATAGCGCCACGCCACGGCTCATCCGATCGTCAACGGTATTTTTCCAGTCTCTATCACAGGCTCGCCGAGCCATACACCTGAGAGCCAGTATCTCCCCTCGCTGAGGGGCTCCATCTCCCCGGAGTCGGGGTTGAACACGGTCAGGTCCCAGACCTTGGTCTCCGAGAACTCATCCCCTGGCGTCACTTGGATCAGGAAAAGGTTTCTGGGCAGTTGCCTCCCATCGCTCCAACGGGCTATTTGGATCCCGTTCTCATCATGGATCCTGACGTCGAAGAAGGGCAGCCCGATCCTCCGGACGTAGTCTGCTTCACCATGATTCGTCAAGGTGAACTCCAACACGAATTCGTCCTCGACCTTCCCTTCCTCATCCTCGACTGAGAACACCACGCTGAGATCTCCCACGCTAACCTCTGACACGCCGCCGATGATGAAAAGGGGCCTCTCGTCCCTCACAGGGATGTTCAGGTAGATCTGGTGGGCTATGACGAGCCCGAGGGCCACGAAGGGTATCAGGCTGTAGTTGAAGTATCCCTTTTCATGCCAACTTCTTATCGTAGAGTTCATCGATCTTCGACCACGGATCCTGGCGTCCAATAGTGGGGTCAGCGTCTGCGCTGTACGTCTTCGCCTCGTTCCTCTCTGTACTGCCTTTTCACGGGTACAAGTAAAAGGCGAATGTTCTCATACCCTTGAGAGCCGGGTGAAAGGGCGCTATCATCTGTAGGCGCGGATGGAAGCATCCCAACAAATTATATACCGAGACGTTCTAGATCCACCCATGAAATACGAGATCAAGTACGAGCCCTCCTACGCCATGCTGGTCGTCGACCTGGAAGCGGGGGAGAGCATCGTGGGGGAAGCGGGGGCCATGACCTACATGACTCCCAACATCGAGGTCCAGACGCGGA
>JAUWBQ010000061.1 GCA_030601645.1 Candidatus Bathyarchaeota archaeon
ACCCCCCAGCCCCTCTCCAACGACACCATCCGCAGGGACTTCGCCTGGGTCTATGGGGGCAAGACCCAGGCCTTCAGCCTCTACATCCCCGAGCACCTCTACCTATACTACGGCAACAAGACCAGGGTCCCCACCGAGGACTACTCCGTTTATGTCACTCACCCACACGATGACGAGTACATGTCCACCATCATAGACAAGTTCGACGAGATCGTGCTGGAGGAAGGCTACGACGAGAACCAGAAGGTAAACCTGGTCGTCGCCTTCATCCAGAGCCTCCCGTACACTACTGACGACGTCTCAACGGGCTTCGACGAGTACGCGCGCTACCCCCTCGAGACCCTTGTAGAGGGTGGCGGAGACTGCGAGGACACATCCATCCTCGCATCAGCACTGCTCGACCCCATGGGCTTCGACGTGGTCCTGATCAGCCTGCCCGGGCACGTGGCCGTGGGGGTCGCCGTGGATGCCCTCGGGACCTACTGGCTCCACGAGGGGACGCAGTACTTCTACGTGGAGACCACCGGTGAGGGATGGGAGATCGGCGAGTTGCCTGACGCTCATCAGGGGGCGTCCGCCGTCATTTATCCCCTGCTTCCCGTTCCCGTTTGCACTGTCAGTTGGGCTGCTTCCACGCGGAGCCATGAGGCGACCCTCGTCGCTGATGTGCAGAACCTTGGGACTGCGGAGGCCAGGGGTATAAAGCTCCGTGCGTTCTACGAGGGGGCGGGAGGCGTGATTTGGAACCCAGTGGAGAGCGAGTTCTTCGATCTGGCCGTCGGTGAGGAGATCCCCCCAATCATGCTCAAGCTTGATGAGCCGAGGAACGTGCACACCCGGATCGTGGTCTATGTTCTGGATCCCTTTGGGGCCGTGATGGACGAGAGCCACTCCGCGTGGTTCGATACCGATTGACGGCGCATCGGACCTCGGGCGGCGACGCGAAATGGTAATGAAAAGCCGTCCACTGGGTTCAATAGACGACTATGGTTGATGTGCTGAGAAAGGAGCTCGCCATGGGCTTCGACGAGGCGGTGGAGCGCGTGGAGAGGATCGTCAAGGAGGAGGGGTTGCGGTTGAGATCTGCGGCTGAGATAAACGCGGAACGTCTGGTCAGAGACATCCTCGCAGGGGTATGAACGAGCCGTTTCATTGCTGGAGCAACTTTGAACAGGCTAAATTATTGGTTTGATGCCCCTCTGTCGAAGTTTTTTTTAAGGTTATTATTTAATATCGATTAACGGTTTATATATATGATAAAATTCATCTATCAATGACGGAGGGACCTGTACGTGAAATCTCTCAGACGAACCTTTGTATTATTCACCCTCTTTCTCATTCTCTCTTCATCCACGTCCTCCTTTGAAGTTATTGCACCTACATCAGGTCACGTGGTGATAAACGAGTTCGAGCTGAACCCTCCAGGAAACGACAACTACCTGAACGTGGAGGAGTGGGTGGAACTTTACAATCCTACCTCTGAAAGTATCGACATCAGCGGTTGGACGCTGTCGACTATCGGTGGAGAGACGGTCACCGTCTCTATACCGGAAGGCACCATGGTTGATACAAACGGTTACTATGTGTTTAGACGCGGCTCCCAGTGGCTTGACAACAACGCTGAGGCTGTCATATTGCGGGATGCTGAGGGAGAAGAGGTTGACAGGACTCCAGCGAAGAGTGACGATGACAATAACGATTATTCCTGGGCGAGGTACTCCAATGGCCAAGACACGGACTCAGATACGGATTGGAGGTTCCAATCATCAACAGAGGGCGCTTCAAATGGAGGGGAATCCTCTCCTTTCCCGGAGCCTGAACCTGAGCCGGAGCCCGAGCCTGAACCCGAACCCTTACCTACCCTGACGCCGAGTCCTCCCCTCACGCCGCCCACGGAGAATGTGACGGTGCATTTCATAAATATCGGTCAGGGAGACGCCATTTTCGTGGATACGCCCACCCGCGACATGCTCGTCGACGGAGGACCCCGGGCAGCGGGGGAGACCGTTGTCGACTACCTCCAAGCGCTTGATATCACACGGATAGATATTGTCGTGGCCACCCACCCCCACGCAGATCACATCGGTGGGCTGATCACCGTTCTCACCGAGTACAGCACATCTCAAATCCCCCTCGTCATCGACAGCGGATACGAAGCCACGACGGTCACCTACCGAGACTACATCACCTCGGTGGGGCAGAGAACCTTCCAGACTGCGGCTAGAGGGGACGGCTTCACCTTGGACGAAAGCGTCTACGTTACCATCCTCAACCCCACCAGCCCCGTGGAGTTCGATGACGCCAACGACAACAGCGTAGTCTTGTTACTGCAGGTGTATAACGTGACTTTCCTGTTCACGGGAGACAGCGAAGCCATATCCGAGGCGAGCATACTGGCAGCGGGATTCGACCAGAGATACACGGTCCTGAAGGTCGGCCATCATGGTAGCCGGACCTCCACAAGCCCAGCGTACCTGGAGGCGATCGACCCCGATGTAGCCGTGATAAGCGTCGGGGAGGGGAATCGATACGATCACCCCCATCAGGAGACCTTGGACAAACTGGCCGCAGAGGGCCTGACCGTCTACAGGACCGATCTTCATGGAACCGTGGAGATAACCACGGACGGTGTTGATTATAGCGTTAGAACCGAGGAGCTCGGCCCATCAGATTCTCCATCGGAGCCAGAGCCTGAACCTGAGCCCGAACTTGAATCCGAATCTGAACCCGCTATCCCGGGGTTCAACTCATACCATATAGCTGCCGGAATCATATTAGCCTTAGCGATTATGCAAATGATGTCGGAGAGAAATCAATACTCCCTTTAATCTATCTAAACATTCACTCCCCATCAACTCTCTCCATAATAACACTCATTCAAATGGAGTGCCTGGGGCGAGATTTGATCCCCCGCTTTCCATCCGGCTTAGGTGCTTCAAACACACGGATCTAACATAGAAAGGTACAGTGGCTAGTATGCAGCAACTTCCGGCTCGGTCTTCTTTATCGGATCATGATGTTGTCTGCTTTTTATTGGAGCTCCAGCGTGGTTTTCGGGGCGGTATATTTCCCTCAACTCTCAAAATATGGATTTCTGATACTTATTAGTAATCCTTAAATATGAGCCCCTGGCCTTTTAGGAAGAATATATCGGAAAACCGATATATTGTAGATGTGTTCCACGCATCTACACAAAGGAAGGAAGGCAAAAAGATGGGGCGCCACGAGCACCGGGGGGAGACTCACCACACCCATGGAAGAGTCTGCGTACCGATCGTGCCCCCTCTCGTACCACGTGGAGGCGTGGTGGGGCCCATAGGCTAGGGCCTAGGCAGAGGATGGTCTTCGGGGGATGCGTGAGAGTGAATCTGACTGATAAGGACATTCGGCTTCTATCAGCCCTAGGCAGGCGTCCCCTGGAGAGCGCATCGGTACTCTGCAAGGAGGTCGGCGTGACATCGGCCACCTTCTCCAAGAGGCTCAAGAAACTCTACGATAACAAGATCCTTCTATCGATCTCGGCAGAGGTCAACTATCCCTCCCTGGGGCTGGAGCCCGTTTTCTACTTCCTGGAGTCCCCCTTCAGGTTCGTGAAGAGCGTCGAGCGGGCCCTCGACCTCCACCCCTACACGCGGTACAGGGTCAGGTCCCTGGGTGCCTTAAACGGGCTATACACGTTGTTCGCCGTGCCCGCTGGCACATTAAACCTTCTGAACGAGTTCGTCGAGAGGCTGGTTGGCCTCGGCTACGTCAAAGACTACTATTTCGATCTGTCCATGGGGCCCTGGGCCTACTCCGAGACCGACTTCCAGTATTTCAACCTGGATGACGGCAGTTGGAGCTTCGACTGGAATCAATGGGAGTCGAGCGTCCTCATAGACTCGCCGCCTCATTCTTGCGCCGAAGGACGCCCCACCTCCGTCTTGCACGAGCTGGATGGCAGGGACATGAGGATCCTGAGGCAGCTCTCGATGAACGCGGCCAGGAGGAAGAAGGTCATCGCCTCCGAGGCCAAGGTCCCGGACTATCACCTCAGCAGGCGGTGGAAGAAGCTCGAGAAGCACGTGATCGACAGCTACAGGGTCGTGGTCAACAGGGAGGCGTCGAAGCTGTTCGCCACGCTGATGTTCGAGTGCGACTGCACCGATCCCGTCAGGTGGAAGTTCACGAACGCGCTGCCGACGCTGCCCTTCCAGTCCACCCTGATGCCGAGCGGCCGGGGCTTCCTCCTGCAGACGGCCATACACTCGTTGGATCTCCCGCAGCTCGGGAGAATACTCCAAAAATACTGTAGGGACGTCAGGGTGCTCTGGAGCGACTACTCATCGAGCATGCGCTACTGGTTCTGGGATGAACCCTTCCAGGGGGGTGAGTGGATCTCCAGCAGGGATTACATGGTGGATAGCGTCGTCGAGGCTCTGGCCGAGAAACAATCTCCTCAAAAACCTCGTTCCATTGGATGAAACGAGCAGAGCGTTAAAGCCTGTTTTGGCTCAATACATCGATGAGAGGAAGCGCCTCATATCTCGCTCTCTGGCCACATGCTGGATGACTCGCTCTCCCTTTTCGGCGAGCAGGTAGATCTTCTTCGTCCTCCTATCCTTCAACCTATTGGGAGCCTTATCTACGGATGTATCGACCTCCGATACGAGGCCGCTCGCTAACATAGACTCCAAGATGCGTTTGAACTGGTTCCAAGACAGGTTCGAGGCGTACATTATCTGCGTCGGTTTGTTGACCCCCTTCTTGATGTTGTACAGAATGTCGATGTAGATCTCAAGTTTCGAGCGGCGAACATTTCTCACGAACCTTTCTTCCATTCGGCCTCTGGGGCCCAACGATTCCAGTTTAATCAATTAGCTCACATTCACATTGACGTTTGGAATAGCCGGTTTGCAGACGTTGTCGACGACGACCTCCAGCCGTTCACCGATTCGAGTGAGCTTGGAATCGTAATCTATCGAGAGGTCGAGCATTCTCCTCCTGAAGGTGTTGATCTGCCGGCAATGGGCACAGGAAGTGTCCTCCTCGTCATAAGCGGAGCATGCCTCGATACGGGACAGAATGCCCGATAAAAAATGCATCTTATCTCTCTTTTCTTTCCTATCTTCGCAATGTAGGATCTTCGCGACGGTCTTCTTCACGAAACGGTTTTTATTCGAGCAGAAGTTGTCGATCATGTCGGCGTCTTGGTGAAAAATGTCTGTGAGATCCTCGTTCTCCATGGAATACTGTGCACCGTGATGAACAAAAAAGGATTATTAGGATGATCTGAAAAGAACGTTCTTAAATCTGACGATTCCTTTATGAAAAGCCGCGCTACAATGCTAAAAAAACATAGAAAATCTTCAAAAGATATGTTTTGTTTGCGCCGCTATCGCTATGTCGATGCAAATAAGGTGGAAAAATCATATGGAAAATATGTTTCTTCGAGATTTCGGTGTTTATTTCTCATAATAGACCTTGTTTTTTTGGTGTTTTTTAATTGACGAAACGTCTCACGGTATTCAAAACTATAAAAATGGATGATGTTTTCACCTATTTTTCCATGTTTACGGCAAGGCCACTGACTGCACGGGCACGCGCATTCCCAGATGATGGTTTTCGATGAAGTCTTAGAAATTCACAATCACTTTATACAGACTGCTAGATGGAGCGGTTATGGCGGATCGTGTCGAGGAAGACGTAGCCATTAGTTCAAAAAAAGAAGAGATGATGTTTCTTGAGAGGCTTCGTAAGAAGCTGGGCACGGTCGGGCCCGTCTAGCATTCCAGCGTCATAATTCGGGTTTCAGTTGGTCGAATACTCCCTCGACCATGAATTTCCTGTTTGAGAGCCATCTTCCATCTTGATATGGCTCGTCCCAGAACCAGTAGCGCATGCTGGAGTCGTAGTCGCTCCAGAGCACCCTGACGTCTTCACAGTGTTTCTGCAGCAGGCTTCCGATGTGCGGGAGGTCCAGGGAGGGGAGGGCGGTCTGCAGTATGAAACCGTCCTTTATCGGTATGAGAGAGGATTGGAAGGGCAGCGATTCGACGGCTTGGGCGAACATCTGTGTCGTCATTATCGAGCATTTACACACGAACAGGAGGGTCGCGAACAGCCTGGATGCGTCTCGATGGACTATCACCCTGTACGATTTGATGATGTTGTGTCTGTGGTACGCCTTCATCCTCCGGGTCAGGAAGTAGTTGGGCACGGAGGAGCGGCTGGCAATGATGTTCTTCTTCTCCCTTGCGTTGACTGTCAGCTGCCTGAGTACCCTCATATCCCTGTGGTCCATCAGCTCAAGAGCTGAGGGCGTGCTCTGGAGCGGCCTGGGGGTGCTGGAGAAGCCATCCTCCCAGCCCCGCCAGTCAAACTCCCACCTGTCGTCGGCAACATCGTAGTAGGAGAAATCTGTCTCGGTGGTGGACCACGATGACATGGCCATGTAGTATTCAAATCCGTTGATCAACCCGATGTCGCTCATGCCTTCGAAAAACTCCAGCAGCAGGGGCAGGGAGCCGTTGGGGACCGCGAACATTGTGAAGTGGCCGTTGGTGGCTCCCAGGCATCTCGCTCTATAACGCGTGTAGGGGTGGAGGTCGGTGGCCTTCTCAACGATCTCGATGTTCTTGAATGGAGTCTCAAGGAAAAATAAAATGGGGTGGAGGTCCAGTGAGGGGTAGACGATCTCGGCCGAGACCGATATCAGGATTCCCTCATGGTATAGCTGGTTCATCCTCTTTGCGAAGGTGACCGTGGTCATGTCTGCCTCTTTGCTGAGGGTGTTGAGGGGATCGAGCGGTCTCCTTCCAAGCACGGAAAGTACTTGTGTGTCTTTCCACGTGAGCCTCGTCCGAAACCCCCCGGTCCCTCATATGCGCTCAGAACTCTCTACGGTTGTCACCAGCAGACTGGACCCACGGAGCCCCCCGGCGGATCGAACTCGACCGAGTTGGATTCGGCTATCAGGCCCCCGCTCTTGGCCGTGACCTGACCCCGATACCAGCCTATCTTGTCGAGGATCTCGAAGGCGTAGTCCGCATAGGTCCATTTCCCTGCCTCGCAGTAGACGTAGATCGTCTTCCGAACGGTCTTGTCGAACTTCGTCTTCTTCTCGATCGGGTTTTCTTGGTTGGTGCCGAGGTATTTCAGGTCCAGGGTCAGGCTGACCTGGTAGGTCCCGCTCTGACCGGCGAGGATGCCGATCTTCCCTCCGAGGATGATGTCGTCGTTCTCTCCGTCGCCCTCCAGATCTACCACTTCGATTGTGTCGATGGATACCTGGAGCCCTTTGACGCCGTCGTTGCTGGGTTTCTTGGCTGAGACTGGTGCGATGACGAACACGGATGCTACTAGTAAGACTAGAAAGACGCCGAGGATGTTTTTACCTATTTTCATGGCACACACCGCTCTAAGAAATCATAATATAAAGTTATCCAAGTATCGGTGCAACTTTTTGAAACCTTTTCGGGAAAAAACCGGGTTTTTTTGCAGATTGGTATTCCATAACGCTGTTCCGTGTGTGCTTTTATAGCGACAGTTGAACTCCAACATGAAATGAAGCTAAGGTACATTCTGATTCTGAGTCTGTTTGTGGCTGCTGCGCTCAACCTGGGCAGTTCAGTCTCACTCGCTGATCCGGCCCAAGGAGATGCCCCCGGGAAGGCCTTCCCCCCCAAGTTCCTCGATGGGAATCGGTTAAACCTCTACGAGAAACCCTATCGGTACCCGGCGGACGAGCCCAGCTACGTCTTCCACGGATTCTTCATAGACGGCTGGTCTGATCTGACCTCCGACGAGAAGAAGATCTACTATAACTATCTCACCATGGAGCTGACCATCGACGGTGAGCCCGTCAAGCTGAAGAAGTGGCAGCACCACTACGCGGAGTTCGAGTTCGGGGGCGTGACCTACTACGACGTCAAGATCAAGGGGTTCTACGTGGAGTTTCCGGCATACCACTTCGAGAAGGGGAAGTACGTCTTCGAGTTGAGGCCCACGAATAAGCCAACCCAGACAGTCACAATAAAGTTTTACTAATTTTTTTTGCACCGAGATCACTTCTTTGGTCCATACTTCATAAACGTCGAGTAGACGCGCAAGGGATAACGAATGCCGAGAGCGGGATTCGAACTCACGCTCCATCCGACAAAATACTGGAACTCAGCTCTTCTTAAGTTGGGTATCGCCAATTAGAATATTCTTGAGAAATCGTCGTAGACGTTACTCCTGTGCCCCACATACAAAACGATCACCTGCTCCCTATCTCTTTTAATCTCGTATATTGCGCGATAATCGCCTATCCGCAGGCTCCAGAAATCCGTGTACCTCAGCTTCTTCCCCGCTCCCTCGGGGTCGCTCCGGAGCCCCGTCATACTCTCCCTGATCCTCGACCTGGTGGGCTCTTTGATCTTGTTCAGCTCCCGTGCGGCCTTCGGGTGCAGGAGGACGGCGAAGTTCACTCCGATTCCTCGAGGGGGATCAGCGTCTCGGGGTGCTCCTCGGCCTCCTCGCTCCTGATCTTGAGCATCGCCAGGAAGTCCCTGGTCTTCTCCCTCTCCTCGAACAGGCTTATTATGGTCTTTATCGCGTCGCTCCGGCTCTTGAATCTCCCCTCCTCGACCCACCGATCGATCTCCTCGATCATCTTCTGGGGCAGCCTCAACTGGACCTG
>JAUWBQ010000164.1 GCA_030601645.1 Candidatus Bathyarchaeota archaeon
CTCTATGGGATGCTTCTCCCCCGGGTAGTCCAGGTAGGTCCTGACCTCCCCAACCAGCTTGGTCTGGTGCCTGAGGTGGTCGGCCTCAAGGAGGGGTCCAAGGAAGACGAGGTCGCCGTCCGGGGGCACCAAGAGGACCGCTGGTCGCTCAGTCGTAAGATGGGTGAATTGGGAGAGGTAGAACATGCTCTTACCGCTCGCCAGGAGGAGGACGTCCAGCTCCCTCTCGACCATCGCCTCCCTTACCTCGGCGATCCGCCGCCGGTACTCGTTCCAGCTGACCCTGAGTTTAACCAAATGTAACACCTACGCCCGTCTCTGCTCTACCTTGATAATAGAACTATCGACATACCAGCCTCTTGGGTGAGCTGGGGGATATACCGATCCTCGCTGTCATTTAGTTTAAGAGCGAGTATGGTGAGGTTTCCCATATGCCCTCTTTCGGCATCACATCGGAAAGTGGGACCCTGACGCGGGTCCTGGTCCACCACCCTGGGAAGGAGCTTGAGCTCGCCAACACGGACCCTGGGGAACACCACTTCGACCGGCCCGTGGACATTGGGCGGTTCAGGGCAGACCACAAGATGATGATGGACGCCCTCAGTCCGCAGTGCTTCGACGACAACATCCCAGCATCTCTTCTCAGTCATTCTGAGCGCCGTAACTACATTGTCGAGGGATAATTAAGAAATCCCCTGTAGGATTAGGGGCCTTCCGGTTCAGTATTCCCCGTAGACGAGCTTCATCTCTTCCAAGGTCAACTTCTCCCCCGCCTCGAGTTTACGCCTGGCCTCCGCGGCCAGCTCCTTCCGCTTCTCCTGGAGGTAGGTGCTCCTCCTCATGGCCATCCGGCGGTCCGTGTCCTTCAACTCTTTCCGCTGCTTCCTGAGCTCGGCCATGACCGTGTCGAGCTCCCCGTTGGCCTCCTTGATCTCGTTCAGGCACTCCACGAACCTCTTGTGAGCCTCGTCTGACTGCTTCCTCTCCTCGTCTGCCTTCCTGTAGAGGGCCAGCATCCTCTCGTGGTGCTCCTGGCTCACCTCGTGGAGCGCCCTCATCTCGTCGAGGCCTTCCCTGATCCCAACCTCTACTGCCTTGGAGTCCGCCAATGAATGCAGATACCGATCATCCTTTGCGTCCAACTTCGTGTGCTCTTCCAGCTCCAACCTGAGCTCCCTCGCCCGCTCTGTGAGCTCCTCCTCCCGGTCCTTAATTTCCAGTGTCGGCGTGGTGGAGAGCTCCCACTCTATCTCCCTAAGCTCCTCCTCCAACCTCCGCCGGGACCGTAGCCTCCTCCGGCCCTCCTCGAGCTCCTCGTCGAGGCCCTCAGCGCTCCCCCGTTTCTCGGCGAGGTCCACGCGTAGCCCCTCGACTCTCTTCTTGATCTCGGCGACTTTCTCGTTAATCTTATCCCGCTCTTCCTTCTCCCCCAGGGCCTTCCCCTGAAGGTCCTTGACGGATTCGTTCAGCCGGTCTCGTTCTCTCTTCCAGCGTTCCGCCTGCCTGTTCAGCTCGTCTCTCTTCTCGAAGAGGGAGGACGCGACCTCCTCAAGTCTGTCTTCATCGCCTGACAACTCAGCCCTCTACCTTCCCGTAAAGTTCTTTTCTCCTCGCCTCTAGCAGATTGATCTCCCTGTCTAAAAACTCTGCGGCGACCCCCACCTGTACCCCAGACTCCTCCCCGGCGTCTAGGACGGGCTTGATCTTTTCCGCATAGCTCAGGTCTCTGGCAAGATGGTGATCCACTACCAGCCGTTCCACCCCCGCCTCACGGATGATCTTTGTGAGGTTCTCGTTCGCCTTCCTCAGCTCAATCTCCTGGAATGGGGAGTCGAAGTAAGTCGAGGGCCCGTCGACGATGAGGGTCTCGGGCTTCTCGGCCATGATGAACTCCAGTTGCTCCTCGAGCAGGGGCCCCTGGACATCGGAGGTGTAGAGGAAGGATTCACCGGCCTCGACGCATACCTCGACCACGTAGCCGCGTGTGGCGTCGTGGCCGTGGGGGACGGGCTTGGGGAAACTGATCTCCGTGCCACCGAGTTTGAACCGGCGGTTGTCGGCGTATTCAATCTCACCGGCGATGCCCTTGATGTTCCTGAGGAAGGAGGCGGCCCGACTTCTCTGGCTCGGGTTGATCATGCGACTGGGATGCTTCAGAAGCACCCGCTTCCCCGTGTACAGCTCGGGCTCCTCGGGGTCGACGTGATCGAAGTGGTAGTGGGTCACGACCAGGACATCGGCCGCCTCCGCCTCATCCTTCACCCTCCCCCACAGCTCCGCCTTGGCCCCTTCCTCCAACGGGTGAGGCGGGAGGCCGAATCGGTTCGGGGCTAGGGCCACCGCCGGGTCGATGACGATCCTCGCATCTTCAGTCTGGACCAGTGTTGATGAGCTTCGAACCCCAAGGCTCTCGAAGGCTAGAGGAGTCACTTCCAACGTAGGCAACCACCCCATACCAATTTTAACGCATCGAATTTATCTGCTTTGAAGAACCGTAATGAAGGGATGAGCGACATTCCGTCCCATCGATAGGTTTGGAGTGGACTTTCTTCCCTCAGGGGGAAGTCGGTTTCCCGTTTCTTATCTGCGCGTGATCAGACCTTGGTCAATGTTTGAATTAGCTCCTTGCTCTCGAAGGCGATGAGGGCGCCGTTTACCGTCTGGCCCCCCCTCTTGAACGAGGTCTTGAAGATGACGGAGAAGTCTGCGTCCCGGGTCTGCTTCTGGATGAACCTGTCCAAGATCGCCTCGAAGTGCCCCGCGAATAGCTCTGGGGGGGCGGGCAGCATCCCCACGCCGGCGGAGTCGGCAAGGGTGCTGATGAAACACCCCATGACGATGTTGCCGAGCTCGGTCAGGGCAGCATCAATCATCTTGGGGTCCATGTCGTCGGGGGAGTCCTCCATGGCCATGACCGCCGCGATCTCCCTGGCCTCGCCTTCCTCGAAGGCGAGGAGGATATCGCAACCGGCGTCCCCTTTTAGCTCCATCAAGGAGACTATCACCTGATGATCCGTGTTCTCGTACAACTCCCTGATCCTATCCAAGGGGATGACGTGCACCTCTGAGACGTCGATCGTGATCTCTTCCATCAGGACCTCTGAGAGGGCTCTGGCTGCCGAGTCTGCGCTCGCCCTCCCGACGTCGAGCAGGGCTTCATGACTGCCTGGGAACTCCCCGGTACCCAGAGTTCCTTCTCGGACCTCTCTCACGAATTCTACGTTCTGCAACCCGTGAACGACGACATCATCAGAATCGGTTCCCAAAACTAGGCCTCTCAAGAGTGATACCAGCGGGTCTGTTTCATCGTAATAAAATCATTATCGAGTGAAAATATCGACACCCTATCCCGAGTACAACTAAATTGTAATAAAACACACTAGGATTGGAAACGTTGAATTATTCCAGCCCACCGATCTTTCCTCCTCAAATTGATTGATTCAGTCCGAAATTTTCACCGTGTCCGGGATGGTTCGCAGAACCGGTATCCGGATCAACGCGTCCACGAAGATGGGGATGATGAACACAAGGGCGGGGTTGCCGCTCTCGTATAGGTATCCCCCGAGAAGCATGGCGGGAATCCTTATCAGGTTCTGGAGGAGGCTGAGGAAGCCCGTCCATCGGCCCCGGAACTCCCGGGGCACCATCTCCATGCTCATGGTCATCCATGCGCTGCTGCTCATCATCACCCCCCTGCAGCACCAAGCCAGCAGGAGCACCCAGGTCGCCCCAGGAGGAGCGAGCACCAGGAGGATGTAGCTAGCGTAGAAGAAGGGGCGGGTGACGTAGATTGTGAACTTCCTCCCCCTCGCATCTGCTAGATTACCCATGGGGATGGCCAGCAGCATAGAGACCAGCACGAAGCATGTACCCATGTAGCCGATTATCAGGGAGTCCGCCCCCTTGAACTCGGCGGCGTAGACGAAGGGGAAGGGCATGCTCAGCCCCCAGGTGATGGAACCGAGGGCCTGGACGAAGGCGAAGCGCCCCAGGTTCTCACCGGACCTGAACATCTCCCTGTAGTGGCCTATCAGCTCG
>JAUWBQ010000230.1 GCA_030601645.1 Candidatus Bathyarchaeota archaeon
GGAGTCGACGCTCCTGCCCCACATGGACCTGGTCGCGACCTTGTGGTGGCTGATCAGGACGGGAATCCCGGCTTTCTCCCCGATCTCTATCGCCTCTTCCAGGGACTTCATCAGGGTCTTCCCCTCCCCTCGGATGTGGGAGTCGTAGATTCCCCCGTACCTGGCTGCGACCTTTGCCAATTCTACGATCTCACCAGTCTTGGCGAAGACGCCTGGAGGGTAGATGAGCCCGGTGCTCAGGCCGAAGGCCCCCGCCTCCATGGCCTCGGCGGTGTGCCCCCGCATCCTCTCAAGCTCTCCGGGGGTGGGCTCCCTAGCCTCGAAGCCCATGCTGGCGATCCGCACGGCGCCGTGGCCGACCAGGTGGGCGACGTTAGCCCCCAACCCCTCCTTCTCCTCCTCCTTGAGGTACTCTTCGAAGGTGGTCCACGTGATCTTTATCTCCACCTCCGGAGGGAGCCATGCGGCCCACCTCTTCTCCAACTCGTCCAGGTATTCGGGGTTCACGGGGGCGATGCTGGAGCCGCACTGGCCGGCGACCACCGTGGTTATCCCCTGCATCACAGTGCTCTCCATCTGGCGGTAGAAGAGGGTGACCGAGTCTGAGTGGCTGTGAGCGTCTATGAATCCGGGAGCAACCGCCAGGCCGGACGCATCAACCACATCTTCCGCACTCACATCCAGGGACTTACCGATGGACGCGATCTTGCCGTCGGCGATGGCCACATCCCCCTTGTACCAAGGGTTTCCGGCTCCGTCGATGATCTTCCCATTCCGAATTAATAGGTCAAACGACAATCCCATCACTTGGATGAGATGAGGGGATGGGGGATTTATGTCCTTTCCCAAAAGCTCTGGGTTATTGGTCGTTGTTCCAGTTGTACCTTATGTTGGTGCATTTCTCGGTGGCCGCCACGACGGCGTTCATAAGGGCGGTCCGGAGCTTGCCGTCCTCCAGCTGGTAGATGCCCTCGATGGTCGTCCCGCCCGGAGTGGTCACGGCGTCCTTGATCTGGGAGGCGTTCATCTCCCCGTCCATAATGAGCCTGGCAGCCCCCAGGACCGCCTGAGCCGAAGAGTACAGGGATAGCTCCCTCGGCAGGCCCACCTTGAGGCCCGCGTACATCAAGGCCTCGATGACTATGGCGACATATGCTGGCCCGCTACCGCTGAGACCCGTGATGGCGTCCATGTACTTCTCCTCCACCTCGTCGTGCTGGCCCATGGTGTCCAGGAGGCGCCTCACTGTTTCCTTGTCTTCCAAGGATACTCTCCCGTTGCAACAGTACGCGGTGAATGACTCCCCTACTAAGGCTGCCACGTTCGGCATAGTCCTCACGAATCTGGCCTCCGGCACAGTCTTTCCGTAGATGTCGAGGGGTATAATGGCGGCCGTGGAGATCACGAGCTTCCCATGGATCGCGCCCTTAATCTCCTTCAATATGCCGACCACATCGCCAGGCTTGACGCAGATGAAGATGATGTCGGCCTTTTCCGCGGCTTCGACGTTGTCTGTCGTTGTGTCCGCTCCAAGGCTTTCAAGATCCTTTATCTTCTCGATCCTTCTACGAGTCGCGATGACGCGGTACGAATCGGGGCTCTTCCTCAAGCATCTGACGATTGCCCCGCCTATCACTCCAGCGCCGATTACTGCGATGGTCTCTCCCATCAGATCGCCCCATAGTATATAGAATACCCACACCGCGGGGTATCTCATAAACGTTTATGCAAACGAGAGGTAAATCAAGGGGCAAACCAGAAATTTAGATAGGAAATTCGCGGGAGAGGCCGAGGTACAAACTTTTTATGGGGAATACGGTTCATAGCTTTTGAAGATCAATGTCCGACATCGATGTCAAAGCATTTGTCGATAAACAGGTTGAGGCCGTAAAGGGAGTCTTGGGTGAGGAGAAGGCCCTCGTAGCGGTGTCCGGCGGGGTGGACAGCACCGTCTGTGCGGTCCTCACCCACATGGCGATCGGCGACAACCTGATCTGCACATTCATAGACGACAATTTCATGCGCCTTGGGGAGCCTGACAGGGTAAGAGCGATGCTCTCCGCCCCACCTCTGAGCCTCCCAGTCAAGGTTTTGGACGAGAGGGAACGCTTCATGGAGGCCCTGGCTGGCCTCAAAGACGCCGAGGAGAAGAGGAAGGCCTTCCGTGAGACCTTCTACCAGACCCTGAGCGACGCAGCCTGGGCCGAAAACTGCAGGTTCCTCGTCCAGGGGACTATAAAGGCAGACATCGACGAGACGAAGGGGGGCATCAAGACCCAGCACAACATCCTGGAGCAGATCGGGATAAACCCTGTGGAGAGATTCGGCTATGAGATCATAGAGCCCATCGCCTCCCTCTACAAGTATCAAGTCAGGGAGGTGGCCCGTTACCTGGGTACGCCCTCCGATGTCTCGGAGAGGCAGCCCTTCCCGGGCCCAGGCCTCTCCGTCAGAGTGGTCGGCGAAATAACCGCGGACAAGCTGGATCAGCTCAAAGCCGCGACGACCGTTGTGGAGGATGCCTTCAAGAAGGAGCGACCGGCCCAGTACTTCGCAGCCATCATGAGTGGTGAGACGACCGAGGCACCCAAGATACTCAGGAGGGAGGCCGCC
>JAUWBQ010000084.1 GCA_030601645.1 Candidatus Bathyarchaeota archaeon
CGTAACCTCCAGACCGGGAGGTGGCAGTGGGGGGACCTCATCCGGGAGGGGATCCTAGAGTATCTGGACGCCGAGGAGGAGGAGAACGCCTTCATCGCTACGGACCAGACCAAAGTCTCCGACGATCACACCCACATGGAGATCTCCGTCTATACCATCCTAGGGGTGACTGCCTCCATCATCCCGTTCCCGGAGCACAACCAGTCCCCCAGGAACACCTACCAGGCGGCCATGGCCAAGCAGGCCCCCGGCATGTACGCCCTCAACTACAAGGACAGGACGGACACGAGGGGACACCTCCTCCACTACCTCCAGAAGCCCCTCTCCCAGACAAAGCCCATGGAGATCATAGGGTACAACGCCCGCCCGGCGGGCCAGAATTTCATCGTGGCGGTCCTCAGCTCCAACGGCTACAACATGGAGGACGCCATCATCTTCAACAAGTCAAGCATCGAGAGGGGCCTAGGCCACTCCAGCTTCCTACGCATCTACAAGGCAGAGTGCAAGCAGTACCTAGGAGGCACCAAGGACAGGCTCACCATCCCCGAGGCGGGGATCAGGGGCTACCACGGCGCAGAGTCCTACAGGATGCTGGAGGAGGACGGCCTCATCTCAACGGAAGCCCAGGTGAAGGGCGGGGACATCCTCGTAGGGAAGACGAGCCCCCCCAGGTTCTCCGAGGAGTACCGGGGCTTCGAGGTCCGGGGACCCCAGCTCAGGGACACCTCCGTAGGCGTCAGGCCCACCGAGGAGGGTGTGGTGGACTCCGTCTTCGTCACCAAGGACATCGAGGGCTCCCACCTAATCAAGGTCAAGGTCAGGAGCCACAGAGTCCCCGAGCTAGGGGACAAGTTCGTCTCCAGACACGGCCAGAAGGGAGTCATCGGCATGGTCGTCCCCCAGGAGGACATGCCCTTCAGCGCCCACGGCACCGTGCCCGACATCATGATCAACCCCCACGCCTTTCCCTCCAGGATGACCGTGGGCCAGTTCCTGGAGTCCATCGCGAGCAAGGTGGCCGCGCTGCGGGGAGTGGAGGTGGACGGGACGCCCTTCATCAACGAGCCCCTGGAATCCCTCTCAGACATCCTGAAGAGCCTCGGGTTCCAGCCTGGCGGCCGGGAGCTCATGTACGACGGCCAGAGCGGCCGGATGTTCGAGACCCAGATCTACATCGGGGTCACCTTCTACCAGAAACTACACCACATGGTTGTGGACAAGATCCACGCCAGGGCCAGGGGCCAGGTCCAGATGCTCACCCGGCAGCCCACCGAGGGCAGGGCCAGGGGCGGAGGCCTCAGGTTCGGGGAGATGGAGAGGGACTGCCTGGTCGGCCACGGCGCCGCGATGCTCCTCAAGGACAGGCTCCTCGAGGAGTCGGATGCCTACACCATCTACGTCTGCGAGCACTGTGGAAAGCTGGCCTTCTACGACATCCGCCAGCGCAAGTACGTCTGCCCCATCTGCGAGGGGAAGGGAGAGGTGTCACCCGTCACCGTCTCCTACGCCTTCAAGCTCCTACTCCAGGAGCTCCAGAGCCTCTGCCTGTCTCCCACCCTCGAGCTGGCTAAGGAGGTGGGCTGAGACGTCCAAGGTCATCGACGCCATCAAGTTCGGGATCCTCCCCCCCGACGAGATCCGGAGGCTCAGCGTCGTGGAGATCCACACATCAGACACCTACGACGAGGACGGCGGATCCATAGCCGGCGGCCTCATGGATCATAGGCTCGGGACCCTGGAGCCGAGGCAGAGGTGCAAGACCTGCGGAAACATATCAATCAACTGCCCCGGCCACTACGGCCACATCGAGCTGGCTGTCCCTGTGATCCACGTCGAGTTCGCCAAGCACATCTACAAGCTCCTCTCAGTGACGTGCAGGGGCTGCGGGAGGATACTCCTCTCCCCCGAGGACTACGAGGCGTTCCAGAGTATGCGGGAGGAGGAGAAGAGACTCTTCGGCAAGATTAGCGACGAAACGACCAAGGAGATCATAAAGCAGGCGAAGAAGTACAAAAAGTTCAAGGAGTGCCCGATGTGCGGCATGGTCCAATCCAACGTCAAGTTCGCCAAGCCCACCAGCTTCTTAGATATCGAGCAGGAAGAACTGGCCACCGACGACAAGTCCCTGATGGAGGAGATAAGCCGCAGGCTCACCCCGAACATGATCAGGGAGTGGTTCGAGAGGATCCCAGACGATGACCTCAAGCTCCTCGACTTCGATCCCGGCGTCGCCCGGCCCGAGTGGATGATCCTCCAGGTGCTCCCCGTCCCCCCGGTGGATGTTCGCCCCAGCATAATCCTAGAGTCCGGCATCCGGGCGGAGGACGACCTCACCCACAAGCTCGTCGACATCATCAGGATCAACCAGAGGCTCCGGGAGAACATAGGCGCAGGCGCCCCCACCCTCATCATCGAGGACCTCTCCGAGCTCCTCCAGTACCACATCACCACCTACTTCAACAACGAGGTCTCCGGCATCCCCCCTGCCCGCCACAGGTCTGGCCGCACACTGAAGAGCCTCGCCCAGAGGCTCAAGGGGAAGGAGGGAAGGTTCAGGGGCAACCTCTCCGGGAAGAGGGTCGACTACTCGGCCCGGACCGTCATCTCCCCCGACCCGAACCTGGACATAAACGAGGTGGGGGTCCCACTTCACATCGCGATGCGCCTGACGGTGCCGGACATGGTGACGGAGCGGAACAAGGAGGAGATGAGGAGGCTCGTCCTCAACGGCCCCTCCAGGCATCCGGGAGCCCTCTACGCCGTGCGCCCGGACGCCAAGAGGATAAGGCTTGAGTTCGTCACGGACAAGTCTGTAATCGCCGACTCCCTGGAGCCCGGCTTCGTCATCGAGCGCCACCTGAAGGACGGGGACATCGCCCTCTTCAACAGGCAGCCGAGCCTCCACAGGATGAGCATCATGGCCCACAGGGTGAAGGTGCTCCCCTACAGGACGTTCAGGATGCACCTCGCCGTCTGCCCCCCCTACAACGCGGACTTCGACGGGGACGAGATGAACCTCCACATCCCTCAGAGCAAGGAGGCCCAGACCGAGGCCCGACTCCTGATGCAGGTGCAAGACCAGATACTCTCGCCCAGGTACGGCGCCCCCATCATCGGAGCCACCAAGGACTTCATCACGGGGGCCTACCTCCTCACCCGGAAGCAGACCATTCTCACCGCCGATGAGGTGGGGAAGCTCTTGGCCGCAACGGGTTACACGGGTCCGGAGCCTGAGCCTTCGGTAACTGAACCCGAGCCCATGTGGTCGGGGAAGGACATCTTCAGCCTCTACCTGCCGGAGGACTTCAACTACGTGATACAGGCGAACATCTGCCACCACTGCAAGACCTGCGAGAGGGAGAAGTGCCCCCACGACGCCTACGTCATAATCAGGGAGGGGAAGCTGCTCACCGGCGTCATAGACAAGAACACCATCGGCGCCGAGAGGGCTGGGACCATATTCCACCGGGTCATCAAGGACTACGGCACCGACGCGGGCCACGACTTCCTCAACTCCATCACGAAACTCATCAACGACTTCCTCAGCTTCAAGGGCTTCACTTTCTCCGTGGACGAGCTGACCATAGGCCCCAGCGAGAAGAGCGAGATCAACCGGGTGATGAAGCGGATGGAGAGGAACGTCGACAAGCTCATCGACGACCTCAACACCGGGGATCTTGAGAGGCTGCCCGGCCAGAGCCTCCGGGAGACCTTCGAGATCCAGGTGATGAGCGAGCTGGCGAAGGCCAGGGACAGGGCGGGGGAGACCGTCGAGTCGCAGCTCGAGATGGACAACGCCGGGATCATCATGACCCGGAGCGGAGCGAGGGGCTCCAGCCTGAACATCGGTCAGATGATGGGCTCCGTCGGGCAGCAGGCCATCCGCGGGAAGAGGATCATGAGGGGCTACATGAACAGGACCCTGCCCCACTACAACAAGCACGACCCCACCCCGGAGGCCAGGGGCTTCGTCTACAACTGCTACAGGGACGGGCTCACCCCCATCGAGTTCTTCTTCCACGCCATGGGGGGCCGGGAGGGCCTCGTGGACACCGCGGTCCGCACCCAGCAGAGCGGCTACATGCAGCGCCGCCTCATCAACGCCCTGGAGCACCTCAGGGTCGAGTACGACGGCACAGTCCGCGACTCCTCCGGGAACATAGTCCAGTTCACCTACGGGGAGGACGGCGTCGACCCGGCGAAGAGCGACCACGGGAAGGCCGTGGATGTCGGCCTCCTCATCGAGAGAGTCAAGATAGCGATGCCCAAGGGACGAGCCGCCACCGAGAAGTACATCGAGGGACAGCTGTCGGAGATGGCTGACATCCTCACACCGAGCCTCATAGACGAGCTCCGGAAGAGCCTCGCGGCCTCGAAGATGACCAAGAAAGGGGTGGACACGGTCATAGCGACCGTCGCGAAGAACTACGACTTCAGCCTCGTCGAGCCCGGGGAGGCCGTGGGCACCATCGCGGCCCAGTCCATCGGGGAGCCCGGCACCCAGATGACCCTGAGGACCTTCCACTACGCAGGGGTCGCCGAGCTGAACGTCACCCTCGGGCTTCCCAGGCTGATAGAGCTCGTGGACGCCAGGAGAGCCCCCTCGACACCGGTGATGAATATCCACTTGGACTCGAAGCACAGGCGGAGCAAGGCCAAGGCCCGGGAGGTGGCCGAGAGGATGACATACATGGTGATCGACGACGTGGTGGAGAAGGTGAACGTCGACCTCAGGGCGGACGCCGTCAAGGTCACCCTCTCCCCCGAGAGGATGGAGGCCCTCAACATCACCACAGAGGAAGTGGAGAGGGCGCTGCCCATGAAGCACGAGAAGCTGGACAAGGTGACCTTCAAGGTGGCCTTCTCCGAAGGCAGGGGCGGGGATCCGGACAAGCTGATAAAGCAGATCACAGAGTCCTCGATAAGGGGAATCCCCGAGATCAAGAGAGTGTTGACCACGTACGAGGGCGGCGAGTGGGTGATCCGGACCGACGGGTCGAACCTCGAGGGGGTCCTCGCCATCGAGGGCGTCGATCCCACGAGGACGACCACCAACGACATCCACGAGATCGCCCGGATCCTGGGGATCGAGGCGGCCCGGAACGCCCTCATCAAGGAGGCCCACTCGGTCCTCGAGGAGCAGGGGCTCGACGTGGACATCAGGCACGTGATGCTGGTCTCGGACATCATGACCAACACCGGGGGGATACAGCAGATCGGCCGCCACGGCATCAGCGGCAAGAAGAGCAGCGTCCTCGCCAGGGCGGCCTTCGAGCTGACCATCCAGCACCTGGTGAACGCAGCAATAAAAGGGGAGACCGATCCGCTTAAAGGTGTGATCGAGAACATCATAGTCGGCCAGACGATGCCCCTGGGCACCGGGAGCGTCGAGCTGTTCATGTCAATGGGGGGTAAGCGGGACGAGTAGCGTCGACCACGAGCTGCGGATGGCCATCAACACCGGCCGGGTCCACCTCGGATCCAAGGTGGCCCTGAGGGAGATGCGCCGAGGCCGGGCGAGGATAGCGATACTGTCATCCAACTGTCCTGAGGACACGAGGGAGACCATCGAGAACTATGGACGGCTCTCCGAGATACCCGTGCTCCGCCACCAGAAGGACAGCCTGGACCTGGGGGTCCTCTGCGGGAAGCCCTTCCCGGTGTCGACCATCGTCGTCAACGACCCCGGGGATTCCAAGATCCTCGACATAGTGGAGGCTTGAGATGCTCAGCAACATAAAGATCACGGAGAACGAGATGAGGTACATGGCCCTCCTCGAGAACATGACCGGGGCCACCATAATGGACTGCATCATCGACGAGGAAGAGGACACGATCATCTTCGCGGTGAAGAAGGGGGAGGTCGGCCTCGCCGTGGGCCGGGGCGGGGAGAAGATCAAACGTTTCCGCAGGATGACCAACAAGCAGGTGGAGATCTTCGAGTATATAGACGACGCCGAGAAGTTCATCAGGAACGCCCTGAAGCCGGCGAAGGTGAAGGAGATCCGGCTGGTGGACCGGGTCGGAGGCAGCCGCATCGCGATGGTGAACGTGGAGACCAAGGACAAGGGCCTCGCCATCGGCAGGAACGGCCAGAACATCAAGAAGATCCGTTTCCTCGCCCAGCGCTACTTCGGGCTGGAAACGATCGTGATCAACTGACCGCGATTCTAGGCAAAAAGGGTTGATCCGAACCCAGTACGAATAAGATGGATACTACCCATAGCCAACTGTACGTCGAATCCAGCCCTTCTCGACGCCTGGGTTGCCGGTGTCACCACTTCTCGTTATGGACTCGGCCCTCGTCGTACTGGGTGCGGGGCTCTTTCTCCTCGTCTGGGTGGCCGATGGAGATCAGGCTGAGGGGGGTCACCGTCTCGGGGATGCCGAGGATCTCCCTCACTTCTTTGACGCGTTCCTCGCTCGGGTAGACCCCCAGCCAGACGGCTCCGAGGCCCAGGGCGGTGGCGGCCAGGAGGAGGTTCTCCGTGGACGCGGAGCAGTCCTGGACCCAGAAGCGCTCCGAGACCGTCTCGTCGCCGCAGACGGCTATGCAGAGGGGGGCCTTGAAGAGCATCTTGCCGTATCGGTGGGCCTCCGCCAGCGCGTCCAGCGTCTCCCTCCTCGTGACAGCCACGAAGTGCCATGGCTTCCGGTTGGAGGCCGAGGGGGCCGCCATGGCGGCTTCCAGCATGGTCTTGATGTCCTTCTCGTCGACGGGTTCCGGGGTGTATTTCCGGATGCTCCGCCTAGAGAGAATGGTTTGGATCGTCTCGTTCATCATAGATCCCTTTAGTGTTGGTGTCGGTGGTTTCTAAGAGTTGCTAAGACCCACGGACGCACCTAAGGGGGGGCTTCTTAGTTGACCTTTTCTCGTAAAAGTTGAGGGCCGCTAAAAGCATACCTAGTGAAAGGATGATCCAGGATCTGACTCCGATGTCAATAAATAGAATTAGCAGGGTGGACAGGATCGTCAGGTTCACGAGGAAGGGGAACTCGGGGCCGAGGTGTTCCCTCAGGGCTCGTGGCATGGCGCTAGGGTCGTTGACTTGAGTGGGGTGCTTGGCAGTGAGGCGTAGTTTATCTTGGCGTTCAGGACCCATTGGATGGCGAAGAAGGAGAGGGCCAGGGCCACGTCGGGGCGCATCTATCTATTTCCTCTAGTTAGAGATAAAATTAGGTGTTTATTATTTTGCGATTCAGTGTGTGTCAGAGTCTAGAGGATTCGACAGTGGCGCATTGAATAGATGCGTATTCTCAAATACGGTTTACGTACAGTATGATCTGTTGGTGCCTTTGGATCTTGAGGGGCTTGTCGGCGTCGTCTTGGGCGAGTTCCCCGTCGACGTCTCCTCGACCGAGCCAATAGATTTCGGAGGGGATGCCGCGAGGGTCTTCGAGGTAGATCCGGGGAGGTCTCCCCTGATACCCGTCGGGGCCGAGGTGGGGGCGCTATACATCCTGGACACGGAGGCCGGGAGGGAGGTCGCATGCCATCCTCACATCGTCGGTTTAGAGCTTGAGAGGCTGTGCCTCGAATCCGCTCGGGCTTTCTGGGGGG
>JAUWBQ010000150.1 GCA_030601645.1 Candidatus Bathyarchaeota archaeon
CCTCCTCTTCAACCTCAACCTAAGCCGACTCAGGGAGTACTACGCCGACCAGCACGCCGCCTCCGTCGTCCACGACGGCGCCCGTAAGCTCTCCGAGGGACTGGCAAAGATATCAACATCGACATGGAGGATCCAGCAGGGCAACCGCAGGAACATGGGGCTCAGCGCGTTCAAGACCCTCTTCATCTCCGACCCCGACAGAGCCGGCAGAGACGCAGTCGACATCAACCAGATGCGATACGGCGGCAGGGACGAGGACCTCGTCCGCAGCGTCATCGGCCAGAGGGTCTCCACGTTCGCCAGCATCGCAGAGATCTTCTCGACCCACCCCAACATCGTGAAGAGGCTGCGGGCCCTCAACCCATATTAGCCTCCGTATTTCACAGCTCGTATTCCTCTTCTATCTCCTTTTTCCAGAGGACAGAAATTCACCCTTCCAGCAGTCTCTTCAGCGATGCGAAGTCGTCCCTGAGCTCCTGCTCCAATGTCCTGTTGTAGAGCACCGCAGCCGGATGATACAGGGGGAAAAGGATGACGTCGCCCCAGCTCGCCTCGACACGGAAAACGCTCCTGTGGACGTCGCCTATCTTCGCCTTCTCCAACCCGAACATCCGCAGGAAGTGCCCCGTGGAGGAGTTCCCCATGGGCGCGATGACCCTCGGCGAAATTATCCCCAGAAGGGTCTCCAGGTGGCTCGAGCAGGCCTTCACCTCTTTTGAGAGGGGCCGCCTGTTTTTCGGGGGACGGCACTTCACGATGTTCGTGATGAAGAGCTTCGAGCGCTCCAACCCCGCCTCCTCGAGCATGCTGTCGAGGAGCTTCCCCGCCGACCCCACGAAGGGCTTGCCCTGCTCATCCTCCTTCCTCCCGGGGGCCTCACCCACGAGCACGAGGGGGGCGTCCAGGCAGCCGTCCCCGACCACCGGGTTCATCCTCCCCTCATGGAGAGGACAGAGCCTGCATGCACGGACCTCGGCCATCACACTTTCGAGCCGCTCCCTCTTCGAGTCGCCATCCAAGGTTGAGTCAAACCAAGATGGCAACGGTAGGCTATATTTTTTCGTCCTCCCCCCACTTGACCTAAAGATGCAATTCGGGCCCCCCTCCAACTGTTAGAAGGCTTCGAGAAATATTGGAGAAAACAGGGGATTATGAGGGGTTAATTGGAAAGCGGAGAAAAAAGGGCTTTTTTCCTCAATCAGCCCGAAAAAACCACATAATACTGCGCGTATTATGGTATTGCCCGCCCCTAATATTTCGATATTATAGTCGGTTCTCGTAGTTTTAACCCATATTCCTTAGCACACTTGTAGGAACCAGTTAACTACAAGCAGCGATTGGGGCACGAGAAAAATGGCGGATGAATCAAGCCTGCAGACGAAGACCGACATCCTCGACCTCGTAATAAGCTTCGTGATGGAGCACGAGAAGAGGATGGACGAGATAGTGGAGAGGCTGGAGCAATTATCTGCAAGGATGGCTAGGATGAGCATCAGGGGAAGGCAGCCCGACTCCTTTGACTCAATCCTCCGCAAGCCCGACGTCTTCACCCTGACGATCAACAACCCCGAGGGCTACGACAAAATCAAGGGGATCAAGATCGAGTGGGAGGACGCAGAGAAGGAGTTCACCCCTGAGATATCGGAGATCGACGCTATCTTGGACAAGATCGACTTCACCTTCAGGGACGATGACAGCCTACCGCAGAAATAACCACCCATTTTATTGCATACTCCATAACGTACGAGTGAGCATCAGGAAAGTCAGGTTAGTTGGTTAACCGAATTCTGTAAAAAAGCGGAAAGAGCCTGCAATGAAAAGCTGTGTAAGCGATTCGTTTTTTCAGATCTAGATCACACCTTCCCGGCGCAACCTCTCAAGCTCAGCTTCAGGCAGGCCCAGAAGCTTGGTCAGCACCGAGCGGTTGTCCTCCCCGAGGCCGGGAGCAGGGCCCTTTGGATAAGGCCGGGTCTCGGACATCTTTATCGGGTTGCCCATCAGCTTGATCTTCCCAAGGCCCGGCTGTTCTATCTCGACGGTCATCTCCCTGGCGCCGCCGATGTGGGGGTCCTCGGCCGCCTCCTTCAGGTTGTATATGGGGCATGCTGGGACGCCGTGCTCCGTCAGGAGGGTCACGACATCCGGGACCGTCATGGTCGAGGTCCAGCCTTCTATGAAGGGGGCCAGCTCAGCGTGGTTCTCCACCCTCAGGGGATTCGTGGAGAACCTCTCGTCATCCATGAGATGGGGCATCCCGGTTGCCTCGATGAACCTTCTCCAGATGGCGTCGTTGGCGATCCCCAGTATCACCCATCCGTCGACCGTCTTGAAGGAGCCGTAGGGGTAGACGAACTCGTAGCGGTTGCCTATGCGTGTTGGCACCTCTCCATCGATGAAGAACTTCTGGGGGATGTTCTCGGCGGAGGCGAAGACTGAGTCCACGAGCGAGACGTCTACGGCCTGGCCCTTTCCGGTTTGCTCCCGTACCTTGAGGGCGGAGAGGATGCCGATGCAGCAGAAGAGGGCGCTCAGGATGTCTCCTATGGCTGTGCCCGACCTCGTGGGCGGGGAGTCGGGCCACCCCGTTATGCTCATGAGGCCCCCCATCGCCTGACCGATGATGTCGTATCCGGGGCGGCTCCTGTATGGGCCTGTCTGTCCGAAGCCGGATATGGAGGCGAAGACCAGGCAGGGGTTAACCTCCTTGAGGGCCTCGTAGCCGACGCCGAGCCTGTCCATGGTCCCCGGCCGAAAGTTCTCGATGAGCACGTCCGACTTCTTCACCAACTCCATGAAGATGCGTCTCCCCTCCTCGTGCTTGAGGTTCAGGGTTATGCTCCGCTTCCCCCTGTTAAGGTTCACGTAGTAGAGGCTCTCACCGTCCTTGAACGGGGGGAACTGGCGCGAGTCGTCCCCCCTCTCCGGTATCTCCAGCTTGATGACCTCTGCCCCCATGTCGGCTAGGAGCATCGTGCAGAAAGGCCCAGCGAGGACTCGGGTGAGGTCGAGGACCCTCAAGCCTAGAAGAGCATCCGGATTGGACTCCATGACATCCTATCGACGGCTAACTCCTAAAAAGTAATTGGGCAGAACTTCTATGGAGAGAACCGTGACTCCCCAAGGGAAAATAGTCATCCAGTATCCAGGGGAAGATCAACTCTCTTGACCTGCTTGGGCTCCTTGACCCAGATCCAGAAGACCACCACGCCCACTAGCCCGGTGAGCGATGCCGCGTAGAACGGGAACTGGGGCCCCAGGTTCGTCCAGAGGTAGCTCCCAAGTATCGATGCCGGGGCGGAGACGATGCCCGTGACGGTGCCTATAGCCCCCTGGACTGTCCCACGTTTCTCCCGCGGGACGATATCGGCGACCAATGCGTTCCAGGCGGGTCCTCCGGCTCTCCCCCTTCCACCGCCGCCGCCCAAGGCCGCTGCTAGGCTGTTGAGCCCCTGAACGGTGTAGTACTGGGAGAAGTTACCGCAGAGCGTAGTGAAGAACAGTGAGACGGGCGTCGCGACCCTCGAGAACAATATCATGGGCTTCCGCCCGAATCTGTCGGCCAGCATCCCCCCGGGGAGTGCGAGGGCCGCGGTTACGAGGCCCGCGGTCGTGCTCACGAGACCCAGCTGTGTGTTGGTGAGCCCTATGACCTCCACGGCGTAGATGGAGGTGAAGCTCATAACCATCCTCGTGCCGAAGCTGCTCAGGACGGCCACAGCTATCATCACCCATATGGTGCGGGGGAGGTCGAATGTCTCCCTGACGTTCTCCTTGAGCGTCTTCTTCTCCCGTACCTTCGGCCTCCTCTTGGCGTCGCTCTCATCGACCAGAGTCTCGGTTATCACCCTGTACCTCACGTAGGTCACTAGGATGTTCACGCCCAGGGACACGTAGAGGAAGAGCCTCACCCCCTCAAGGTATCCGAAGGAGTCCATTACCATGCCGCCGATGATGGGTGAGAATATCCGGGGTATGGAGGTGATCATGCGATACGCCCCGAATCCTGCGCCCCTCTCTGTCTCGGGGAGGCTGTCAGCGATGATCGCGTTGAAGGCGGGCATGTAGATGCTTGTTGCGCCACTGATGATGAGCGCCCAGAATACTTGAGTCCAATGGGTAGCCCAGAGATACAGAATAGGCGTGAGTATCCTGAGGGCGGTCCCGTAGACGATGATCTTCCTCCTGCCCCACCTGTCCGCGAGGATGCCCCCCGGCAGCTGGAACAGGAGCCTCTCCGAGGACTGGACCATGGCCAGCAGCCCTACGGCCGCGATCGAGGCCCCGAGTTCGTTGGTCAGGTACAGTGACCAGAAGGGGCGCCACGCCATTTCGGAGAGGGTGATCATTGACGTCGTGATGGCGATGCCCAGGATGTTCCTGTTGGAGAAGACCTCCTTGATGGTCCTGAAATAGGAACTAGACAGGGCCGTAATCTCCAGCGGCCATCCCGTGGGGGCGTGTGCACCTCGTGTCGAGGTTTTTACCCCACTCGAAATGTTTATAATGATGCATAGCGCTACAAAGTCCTGTAGCGTAATATAAATTTATCCCATAGTAGATTTAGTTAATACTTGGTGTTTATCGGGATCTACAATACATTTATATAGAACGTTACAGAGCAGTGTAGCGATTAACTTGCGTAAAGGAGTCATGATAATCAAGGATCCAGAAGTCGCCAAACTCTTCGCAGACGACACCAGGCG
>JAUWBQ010000148.1 GCA_030601645.1 Candidatus Bathyarchaeota archaeon
CTCCAACGCAAGAGCGACCCTCTCGGCTATGATCTCCACGAGCTTCTGATCCTCGTTCGTGAAGGGGACGGGCTTGGTCCTCGCGATGTGGATGACCCCGACGATGCCGTTCACCATCTTCACCGGGACCGCGAGCTCCGACTGGGTCTGTCCGCCGTCCACGTGTGAGATGGGGTTCCAGTCCAGGTCCTCGCCGGCGTCGGGCACGAGCTGCGCCTCCCCGGTGCGGACCGCCTTGGAAGCTATGTTGTGGCCTTTGAGGGGGTACTCTCCGTGCCTCCCTTCGGCGTCTGCGTCCCCCACAGGCTTTATCACCTCTCCCTCTATGATGGAGAACGTGCCCCGGTCGATCCCCAGCATGGCCTTCAGGAACTCCAGGGTGAGCTCCCCCGTCTCCTCCACGGTCTCCACCTCCCCGAGGTCGGCCCACAGGCAGTACAGGGCCTCCAGTATCTCCTGGTAGCGGATCCTGTCGGATATATCCCTGAAGATGCCCTCCAAGCCGACGAGGTTCCCCTTGGCGTCCCTCCGGGTCCTCAGCGTGGTCTCGAGCCATCCGAGGTTCCCGCTCCTCCTCCTGAAGCGCCTCAGGGTCCGCCTGACCGCCCCCTCCAGGATGACCTTCATCCGGAGGGCCTCGTACTCATCCCGGGAGACGAAGGTGTCCCAGGCCTTGACGCCGCCCCCCACCACCTCGGCGGGCTCTGCGTAGCCCAGGATCTCCGCCCCGGCCTGGTTAATGTCGGTGTAGCCCCCCTCCAAGTCCATCTGGAAGGCCCCGTCCCCGATGTTCTCGAAGAGCTCCCGGTACCTCTCCTCGGAGGCCCTGAGGTCCCTCTCCAGCCTCTTGAGGCGGGTCACCTTCTCCAGCTTCGAGATGAGTTCGTCCGGATCAGCGGGCTTGAGCAGGAAGGCGTCGGCGCCGTGGTTGAGGGACTCGACGGCGTGCTCCAGCGTCGCCTTCCCGGATAGCATCAGTGTCCCGGTGTCGTCGTCCTTCTCTTTCACCCTCTCCAGGATCTTGACGCCCTCCATGTCCGGAAGTTTTATGTCGATGATGATCGCGTCAAAGTCCCGCCGCCTCAACAGAGCCAGGGCCTCGGCCCCAGAATAGACGTTCATCGCATCGTATCCGACGACCCGGAGGAGGGCCGTGAGGCTGTCGCAGAGGCGGACGTCGTCGTCGATCAGGAGGATCCTGAGCCTCTCGTCCGGCTCGGTCTCTCTCTTGACGTCCTGGCCTCGACTGACTATCGATGTGTCATGGTAATGCCAGCTCTGCGCCTCGTAGGGCGCACTCTCATCAATGGTGCTGGGTATATCCCCCTGAACGCCGAATGTGTCCCTCGTAGCGACCCCGCCTCTTCAGTCTTTGAAAGACTGGAGGGATGCTAGTTAAAATAAGGAAATCGAAGCATTGATCAGTATCGGAAAACAGGTAGAATGTTATATCCGACTGATTCAGGTGTCGAGGACCACCCTGATGGTCCAAGCCCCATCGTCCCTCTCGAACCTCATGCCGTGGAAGGTCACAGCCTTTATCGCTATGCCCTGGATATGACGGCCTAGGTCGAACGGCTCCCCGCGGCAGACCGCGGCCAGCCTGTTGTTCTCCTGGTCTAGGTCTACCTCGAAGGCCGAGAAGACGATGAGGTCCACATCGTGGAGGTAGAGGAGCTCGTCCAGGAAGTTGAAGAGGAGGGATCCGAGGTCGTCGCCCTCGACTGTGAACTTCCTGGTTTCCTCTTTCTCGACTCCCTCCAGCGGGGTCATAGCGTTGAACATAGCCAGGGCGGCGTTCTCGAAGGCCTCGCCGAGGGTCTCCCCCCAAGCGTCCACTGTTAGGTCCGCCGTCGGCCCCTCCTCGGAGTAGCTGAACTTCATGGCTTCACTCCCACTCATGGTGGCCGGGGGTTTATGGGTTATGTTGCACGTTTGATGCCATTTTACGCGATGGTGAACCCTATATTCGCGATGCACCTATCTTACCAACTGTGATTCCATGGAGTTCAAGGTGCCCGCAAACGAGTTTTACGGCGACGAGCCCGCCGTGCTGGAATTCCCGGACGGATGGACGGTCCACGAGCAGCGGATGGCAGGCCACGACGCCAGAGCCCTCTCAGGCAACGAGATCTCAGAGAGACTGGGCAGCCCCGTTGGCACTCCGGCCCTTTCAGAGCTGGCACAGGGGAAGAGACGTTGCGTCATCATCTTCGACGACATGACCCGGCCCACCAAGACCTGGCAGATGCTCCCCGCGGTCCTCGACGAGCTCGGGAGGGGGGGGATGGGGGAGGATCAGATCGTCTTCGTGATGGCCAGCGGCGCCCACGGGGGGAGGATGCTGTTCGACTTCCAGAAGAAGCTGGGTGTGGACGTACCGGAGCGGTTCCTGGTGTTCAACCACAACCCCTATGAGAACCTGGTGGACCTCGGGGTGACCAGCCACGGGACGCCGGTCCTCGTGAACAGGGAGGTGATGAGCTGCGACCTCAAGGTCACCGTGGGCGCCATCATGCCCCACTTCGGCTACGGCTTCGGGGGAGGGTCAAAGATGCTGCTCCCCGGGGTCTCCGGCCTCGACTCCATCACCCCCAACCACAGGATCGGGGAGGGGACGGGGCCCGGGTGCGTCGAGGAGAACGTCCGCCGGCTCGACTCCGAGGAGGCTGCGAGGATGGCGGGGGTCGACTTCGTCGTGAACGCCCTGATGAACGCGGACAGCGACGTGGCGGACCTGGTATGCGGGGACGTGGTCGAGGCCCACAGGGAGGCAGCCAGGAGGGCGAGGAAACACTACGTCACCGAGGTCGTGGAAGACGCCGATGTCTCCATCGGCAACGGCTACCCGATGGCCAACGAGGGTTACAAGGCCTACAGGATAGCGGAGGAGTCGGTGAGGGAGGGGGGCGACCTCGTCTTCCTCCTCTTCACCCCGGAGGGATGCAGGGTCCACTACTACAACGGCAGGTTCGGCGCCGACTTCGGGGGGAGGGGCTGGAGGCCGGACGTCTACGTCAAGGACCCCTGGAAGATGGGGAGGGTGTTGGTCGTCACCCCCCAGATCCTCAAGGCCGACGAGTACTACTATGGAAAGGGCTCAGTTTGGGTGAAATCCTGGGCGGAGGCCCTCAGCCTGCTGGAGGAGAGACACGGATCGGACGCCCTGGTCGCACTCTACCCGACCGCTGCAATGCAGATCTCGGAGAAGAACGCTAGAAATACATAGCTGGCTGGTTGCTGGTCCACGATATTTTTCCTTTCTTAATATATCAACTCTTATTCTAACTAGATTCAGCATCATTGTGGTTGCAAGAAAAAAGAGGATTATTGTTAGTTCGATGCCATCCGCTTCTTCATCTCTGAGACGATCTTCTTCACTTCGCTGTCTTCAGAAAGAGGATATATCTCTCTACTAACGTAGGGAAACATCGGGCACCCAGAGATTATCCTGGAGAGATCCTCGTTGGATGGGACATCGGCCACGAAGAACCCCCCGTTAATGCCCGAAAAAGGGACGAATGCGGTGATTTTCCCCTCGCTCTTGAGTTCATCCATGTAGTCGCATTGGGCGATGAAGGCGTCCATGACTTCTGGTGGGGCTGGGAGTAGGGTATTACAGATTACTAGATATTGGCTCATGTCTTCCGATATCGTGTGCGCGATATATTAAGAGACGGGGGGATTTCAGTATAGTACCATGTAACATATAGTGGTCATGAGATGTGAGAACAGAGGATCCAAAACATTCTGAGCAGTGCGCGCGAATCGTTGTGCATGAAAATCTTATAAACAATATTCAATAAACATTGATCACCCTTCTAGATGAAGAAAATGGCAGAGATCAAATACTTCGTGACCTTCGGGAGCTGGCTCCCAGAGCTATTTGGTGATGACGGAATCCCGAAGGCCATGGAAGAGTGGAAGAAGAAGGCTGAGGAGGCAGGCCTGAAGCTAAAGTTCTGGGGCGCCCCCTACGGTACATCCGAGAACTCCATCTGCGTCTTCAAGGGAACCGTCGAGGACTACAACAAGCTGGCCTTCCTACAGGCCCCCTACACCGCCTCGAGAACCATCATGGTGCTGACCTGGTAGACCCCAACTCCTCACTTTTTTTATTTATGCGCATGCCGCTTAATGCGAAGTTTTTCGCGCGCGTTGAATCAAGACCACAATGTTCACTTTACTACTATAGGTAAAAATCCTTATTCGTTTAAATTGGCCCATCAAAATACGCTCTTGACAAACATGTTCTACAGGCTGTACAGGGACCGATGGCTCCCGGGGAAGAAGTTCGACGACGCGAAGATGGAGCGCGTCTACAAGGGATTCCAGGAGATATACGAGAGACACGGAGTCAAGGTGATAGGGGCATGGGATAACGCCGACGACACAGACGAAGGCTACCTGATAACGGCGTACAGGGACGAGGCTCACTACGAGGAGGCCGTCGCCAAGATGCGGGAGGACCCCACGTACCAGGAGCTATCCAAGACGTTCGAGGGCACCCGAGAGATGCTCGAGGTAGTCAACTTGAACCTGCTCCCAGGCTCACCTACCTAAAAACACCTTTTTTCTCTCTTCTTTATCCCAACTCTTATCCTCAGTAGAATCAGCATCTGAGGGGTTCCAAGAAAAAGATGGAGTATGTTCCATACAGTCATTCATTTCAGAAAATCTTTGGCAAGGTGATGGTAAACTCTCTGGGTGAGTTCTATCGTTTTTACGCTTACTCTTTCGTTGGCCCCGTGAGC
>JAUWBQ010000208.1 GCA_030601645.1 Candidatus Bathyarchaeota archaeon
TAGGCGACTGGGGTCGGAGAAACCCATAGTGGTGAGGATGATGGGGACCAACGAGGCGGAGGGGACGAGGCTGCTGAAGGAGGCGGGGATCGAAACATTGGACACGATGGAGGAGGCCGCTGAGAGAGCGGTTGCCCTCGCAGGAGGGAGCTGAAGACGAGGCTCATCGACGAGGAGACCCGGGTCCTGGTGCAGGGGATCACAGGCTCACAAGGCCGCTTCCACACGGTGCTCATGCTAGATTTCGGGACGAAGATAGTGACCGGAGTCACTCCAGGTAGGGGCGGGGAGACCGTTGAAGGTGTTCCAGTCTTCGACACCGTCACCGAGGCCCAGCAGGAATGTCCGGCCGACGCCTCGATAATGTTCATCCCGGCCCGGGTCGCCCTTGACCCCGCTTTGGAGGCAATTGAGGCGGGGCTGGATCCAGTAGTCATCATAACGGAGAACATACCGGTGAGAGATACCATGGAGATCTTGTCCAGGGCGAGGCTAAGAGGAACGACCATTGTGGGCCCCAATACCCCGGGTCTCATCAAGCCAGGAGCCTCGAAGATGGGGATAATGCCCTCCCAAGTCTTCAGGAGGGGCTCCGTGGGTGTGGTCTCTAGGAGCGGTACCCTGTTCTACGAGATAGCCGCCCACATCACCCGGATCGGTCTCGGCCAGTCGGTGTGCGTCGGCTTAGGAGGAGATCCCCTCGTGGGCCTAGATTTTATCGATGTCCTCAGGTGGTTCGAGAATGATGAGGAGACCCAAGCCGTGGCTCTGATAGGTGAGATAGGAGGAGACGCCGAAGAGACCGCGTCGGTTTTCATCTCCCAAGGAGGGTTCACCAAACCCGTCGCTGCATACATCGCCGGAAGGGCGGCAGTCCCAGGGAAGAGGATGGGACATGCGGGGGCCATCATACAGGGGAGTGCGGGGACAGCCCAAGGCAAAATGGAGGCATTGCGGGAGGCCGGGGTGGCTATAGGTGAGCAGCCAGGCGATGTGGCAAAAGCCCTCGAAGAGTTCTTGGGTTAGTTCTCCATGGCGAGTTCCAAGAGGTTCTCGATTATCCGGTAGGTGAGGCCCCAGACCACCTCTTCGTTCACATGGAAGACGGAGACTTCAAAATTTTTAATCATGGTCCGCCCCCTCGATCTTTCAAGTTTATTGAAGGGAGTCCAGAGAAACGATGTAAGCTCCTCGTTGATCCTTATATCAGGCTCCATTTTCTGGAGAAAGATCAGAGGGAGGATGCTGTATTCGGGCCTCACAGTGGAGAAAACAGTATTCATCTTCCCGAGGAATGTGTTGGCTTCGAGGTCGATGTTGGTCTCCTCCCTGACCTCCCTAACCACCGTGTCTATGATGTCCCGATCCTGGGGGCCTCGTTTACCTCCCGGGAAGGCGATATCGCCCGACCATGGGTCCCCAAGAACCTCAGCCCTCTTCACAAGGAGAAGCTCCAGTTCGCCATCTACTTTCCTGAACAGAATGGCGACAGCTGCGTTAGCGTTCTCTCCGCCACTGGTTTTGAGTTTCTTACGGATGTTATCGAGGGCGGATGTTGGGCTCACCGGGTCATCTCCCTTTGCATTATTGTCAGGAATTGAGAATGATATGAACTATTCGCTTCATTATGATATCTTTTAAGATATCACAAAAAAACGTGTTTCTTCATCTCCTCGGTGTCCCTGATCTGCGCCTCTTTTTCGGCTTCCAGCCTCTCCAGTTCGGTGCCTGGATCCACGCCGGGTGTGTATCCGTAACTTGGATTCGCTACCACCATCTGGGGAGCCATGGAAACCTCGCGCAAGCATAGGGGCTTGTGGAACCCGGGTAAGGTTTACCTGTACCGTAGAGCCATCCAGCCCTCTGCCTTGGTGGCAGGTGGCTGAAGGGGCCTCTTCCTGGGTACCTTCCGCTCCATCCTCTGCCTCTTCCTTTCCATCCCCTCCTCTTCTTACCTCCTTAATTTTATGCTTATACACACATCTTATTATGTGCATATGAACACAAAGATATAAATATTATACACTCCATCGAAGGAACCGATGATGCGGAGAGGAAGGCGGAGGCGCGGGGGGAGAGGTCGCATGCCCATACCCGTTTTTATCGACCATCAGCCCGTAGCCGAAATGTTTGAGCCCAAACCCTCCAGCGAGAAACCCCCCATAGTCCTTGAGCATGCCGAACTCGAAACCCTACGTCTGGTTGACTTGGAAGGCCTGTCCCAGGAAGAAACGGGGGTTAGGATGGGGGTCTCCCGGGGCACGGTATGGAGGCTGCTCCAAGAGGCCAGGAGGAAGACAGCCCAAGCCCTGACTGAGGGGAGACGCATCCAGATCTTGACGAGCCAGCCCTAGAATTCTATGTCTTCAGTATCCGAGGCCTTCCAGCCCTTGACGTTGTTAATAGCCTCGGAAGCGGCAGCCCTTAGGAAGCCCACATCACTGCTTATGGCGCAGAATTTAAAGCCTCTATCGATGGCCGCGTTGATGTTTCTGGGTCCAGGCGTGGTCTGACAGTGCATCCCAGGGGCGACGCCGTGCTCCTCCCCTGCCTCGACGATGCGGTCGAGGGCTTTGATGAACCTCGGGTGGTTGTACTGTTGGTGGATGCCCATGTCCAAGGTAAAGTCGGAGGGGCCGACGAAGCATGCGTCCACCCCCTCGACGCTGAATATCTCGTCTATGTTTTCCAATCCCCTCTGGGTCTCTATCATCACGACGACGAGGGTCTCCTCGTTGGCAGTGGCGAAGTAGTCGGGGTCTCGGAAGGCGGCCAGCTTTGGCCCAGCGCCTCTCTCCCCGATGGGCGGATACTTCATGATTCGTATAGTTTCCATGGCCATCTCCGCTGTCTCCACTCTGGGGATGACGAGGCCCGTGGCTCCGGCGTCCATTGCCTTCTTGGCCCATATGAGGTCGTTCCAGGGGATGCGGGCCATGGGCATGCAGTTCTTCCTATAATAGAACATGGCCTGAACCATGAAGTGGTAGGTCTCGGGGCCGTAAGGTCCATGCTCCATGTCGCATACGAGCCAGTCGAAGCCCAAATCAGCTAGGTACATGG
>JAUWBQ010000161.1 GCA_030601645.1 Candidatus Bathyarchaeota archaeon
GACCATCTCGAGGGCGTCCGTGATCTTCTTCCTCAACAGGATGGTCGATCAGGGAGTCCTCGGGTTCAGGGATGCCACGGGCAAGGGCGGGCACCACAGAATCTACTACCCGTTGATGGACGAGAGAGGGTACAAGAAGTACGTCCTGAAGACCATCATCGACAGCATGATGAGGGATTTCCCCGAGGAGACCAAGGAAACCCTGTTAGAATTCTAAATTCTTCAATTCTTCCCTTTTAAAAGGCTCGCAACGACCATTGCTTCATCATCTTTTACGGCGGTCGATCTGTGAATCGCATGTTTCAGGGATGCGGGATAACAGATTAATATCCCACTGAATTGTATATGAGGGATATTAGCGGCCGTGGTCCAGCCTGGTAAGATTTCTGCCTGCCACGCAGACGACCCGGGTTCGAATCCCGGCGGCCGCACCAAACTCAAAACCGTTCTCCCGCGAGCAGCCTGGTCTACAATGCTTCATAACGATGGAGGATTAAGTGAATTATTGATCATGTGACTACTTTGAAAGTTGAGTTGTAGGTAATTGACATCATTCCAAAGAAAATAGTTTCACTTTAATTAAAATGAGTCGACCAGTTTTGTGAAATCTAATTTAATATACGCATTTACACATAATTCTTATCAAAAATTTCTACTCCTTAAGGTGACGTGTTCAGTAACTAAATTACGATAAAGCTTGAAAATAATATACAATCTGGGTCTAAAAAAAGAATATATTTAAAAAGGGGAATGACAACCTCAACGTAGAGGTGATAAATGCTTGAGTGAAGTGAAGTTTAATTTGAAACCAGTAACAAAGAAACCATCAAGGAAGTACAGGAAGGGCAGTAAATACGACCCAATTCTCGACAGCTTCTTAAATGGTGAACATGACCTCGTCAAGGTAGAGGTCGCAAACAAAGACGCCAATTACCTCCGCACACAACTGAACAAGAGAATTGAAGCGAGAGACATGCTAAATCAAGTCAAAGTGTCGGTTGTGAACAACGTCGCCTATCTGGAGAAGGTGTAAACCCCTCCAGAAACACATCCTTTTTTAAAATGATAAGTTTCTCCCTGGAAAAATCGTGAACATAATGTTTTAAAAAAATACCCGATCATCTTGAGAGTTTGTTTATCATTGCCGGGTTAATGGAAAGAAAACCCACCGAAAATTTCGACAACCCTTGCCGCATTCACGCGTTGTAAACTGCGTAGTGCCATCGATGGGTTCAGGGTACATCATCCGTTATGAGGGCCTCAAGCCCTCTCAACGCGTCTCTCCTTTCGTCCTCCCCGAGACTTACGCCCAGGAAAGGAACGTCCAGCCCTCTGGTCTTCATCTCCCTCTGCAACGCCTCGATCAGATGGCCTCGGCCGGGGGCTCTCCGTTGCTCCCCGTTGATCGTCCGCGTCGTTCGCTTGACCCCGCAGCTGGGGGATCCCTCGAAGCCCAGGATGACCACGACCTCGATCTCCGGATCGACCCCTCTCTCCAGTAGAGCCTCCATCGTATCGCAGGCATGGGCGGCTATCTCCCGGCATTCCCTTTTGAACTCCTGCGTGTCATAGCCTTCCTTGGAACGGGGCTCCCGGGGGTTGCCGTACAGGCTGAACTCGGGGCATCTCATCTGGACCACGCCTATCCCGTGTCTCATGAGGAGGCCCACGACATCGGAGACCATCCCCTCCTCTCGGCTGGCTCCGCCCTCCCCCCACCAAGCCCTGGTGGTCTGGTTCAACACGCAGTGGGCGACCAGAGCGACCCTGCCTCGTCTATCGATCATTCCGAGACCCTTCCGATTCCCATCCTCGTTTTTTTTCGCGACCGTAAAACGATGTTAAACATCTGGCGTTCACACGCTGAATGTTTTATATTCTAATGCTGAGATCCAATAAAGGTATGTCGAAAACCGAGGGCGCCGATGAAGTCCGAGTCAGCGATCGAGTCCTGGTTCTGGGGCTCGACGGGGCGACCCTCGACATAATCGAGCCCCTGGCGAGGAGCGGCAGGATCCCCCGCCTCGCGAGGCTGATGGAGGAGGGGGCCTGGGGCGTCCTCGAGTCGACGCTCCCCCCCGTCACCATCCCCGCCTGGGTGAGCATGATGACTGGGAAGAACCCGGGCAGGCTCGGCGTCTACGACCTCCTCAGGCGGCAGGGCTACGGCATAGCGCCCAACGGCCACTGCTACAGCGGTCATGCCCCCCTCTGGCATACTTTGAACCAGTATGGGATCAGGACCGGGATGATGAACCTGCCGGGCACCTACCCCCCGGACGAGGTGGACGGCTTCATGGTGACGGGGATGCTGACGCCCTCCAAGAAGAGCGCCTTCAGCTACCCGCCGACCCTGGGGGCGGACCTGGACTCGACGGTTCTGGACTACGAGATCGACGTGCACCACTGGCAGTATTTCGACGAGGACATCTTCATAAAGGACATCTACAAGGTCACGGAGAAGAGGGGTAAGGCGGCCGAGTACCTCATCAAGAACATCCCTTGCGGCTTCTACATGATCGTGTTTACCAGCAGCGACCGGCTGCACCATCAACTCTGGGACAAACCCGGGGTCATCGAGGCCTACTGGGAGGAGCTGGACAGGGTCTTGGGCCGGATCCTGGATCTGTTCGGCGAGGAGACCACGGTCGTCGTGACCTCTGATCATGGCTTCGGCCCCCTGGAGAGGACGTTCTTCGTGAACGAGTGGCTCAACAGGAAGGGGTTCCTCCGGGTCAAGCGGGAGATTAACGAGAGGTTCATCGTCAAGTTCGGCAGGTTCATCGAGAGGTTATACCATTTCCTTGGGGAGAGGAAGCTCGTGCGCCCGGCGATGAGCATCCTGAACAAGGTCGTGAGCATCGACAAGCTCCAGAAATACACGTTCGAATACCTCTCCAACGAGCGCCTCGAGGGCCGGGTCAACTGGGGCAAGACCAAGGCCTTCAGCTGCGTCCACACCCCACACTTCGGCCAGATCTACATCAACATGGAAGACAAGATGGGCGAGGGCTGCGTGTCCGAGGAAGAACGCAACTCCGTAAGAGAAGCCCTGATGGAAGAGCTGAGAGGCCTCAGAGATCCCAGGACCGCGGATGAACTGAACGTGGAGGCTTACTTCTCCGAGGACATATACGCGGGCCCCCACCTCGAGGAGGCCCCCGACATCGTTTTCGTCCTGGATGACGGCAGGTGCGAGATAGACGCGAAGGTCGGGGACGGCCGTTTGTTCGCCGAGGGTGCGCCGTTGACCGGCTGGAAGGGCACTCACACCAAGGACGGGGTCTTCATAGCTCGGGGACCGGGCATTAAACCGGGGGTCAGGGTCGAGAAGGCGACGATACTGGACGTGACCCCCACCATTCTCCACATCTTCGGCATTCCCCAGCAGGAAGACGTGGATGGGAGGGTGCTGGACGAGATCTTCCTAGAAGACGCAGTATTCTCGGAGAAGAGAGTCCAGAAAGTCTCCGACGGGGAAAAAGACGAGATATCTGGCCTGGATGAGGAGGAGAAGGCTTTGATAGAGGCTAGGCTTAAAAAACTCGGGTATATCTCCTAGTCAGAAGCGGGGAGTTCTCTAATTAAATGTATGTACGATCAGTGTTTTTTGAAAGAGAATCTTTTTAATTAACGATAAAGCGCTTACTTGAATAGAAACTCTTTTGATGAAGTAGAAGGGAATGAGAAAACGAAATGAGCATTGAAGAACAAATCAGGACGATCGCAAAGGTAGAACTATCGACTGAATTTGAGGAGATCGAGACACGTTTGAAGGCTGCATGCAGGAAGGATAACAGACAGATCAGGGAAGATCTCAAAGGGCTGACTATCAAGCTCGAGGAGTTCACGGTTCAGATGGAAGGCCTCCACCAGAGGATAGAGAAGCTGGAGGAGGAGATGAACAACCGGTGGAGCCTCGTCGTCAAGCTGAGGAAGTACACCCTGGACCAGCTGATGTCCGAGTACAAGCGCCTCACGGGTCAGATGCGCCCCGAACAAGAAGAGCCAGTTGAGAATGCTGAGACATTATGACCGCAGTCCAGGGTCTAGCGGTCCTGGTCTTCGTCATAGTGTTCATCCTAATAGCGGTCGAAGCTATCCATCGGACCCACGCTGCTCTCGCGGGCGCCTTCATCTTCGTTTTCATCGGCGCCGTCACTCCGGATGAGATTCT
>JAUWBQ010000191.1 GCA_030601645.1 Candidatus Bathyarchaeota archaeon
GAGGGGGTCGTAGACCTTATCCTGGAAGACGGAGAGGGCCTTCCCGAAGGCGACAGCAGCCCCGCTGACAAATCCAGAGATCTTGTCGAAGAACAAGCTCTCCAAAGTGGCGAACATCGCCCGCGCGAAGTCGATGAGCCCATAGACGAAGATGGCATAGTAGGTGGAGTTCATGTACCACCTGTTGACGAGGAAGGTGTTGATGGGCCTGAGTATAGGGTTGCCAGACACGAACTTCCAGGAGTCCACTTTCTTTGAAAGGTAGAAGATCCAACCCAGGACCCCGCCGATCAGGAGCATGGCAGCGGAAGTACCCCAGGCCGTCAGCGTCGTTGAGAACTCCAGGTGGTGGGTTTCAAGGGGTATCTCCATGTGGTGGAGCATCGCGTGCATTTGCTTCTCAATGAATATCTCCGGGGAGAAGTAAGGCACGAAGAACCCTATCAGGCCGAGTGCCCCGACGACGCAGACGAGTGCGACCAAGATCGCGATGGGCACCCACATGGTCTTAGGAGCCTCATGGGGGCTGTGGCCGTGGTGCACCATCTCCTCGATGTGGGGACTCTCCTGAGCGAGGAATGTGAGGTTGATGTACCTTATACTGTAGAAAAAGGTCATCGCAGCGCTGATGGCCCCCACGGCCAGCAAGGTCAATGAAAGGGGTGTGTCAGCGACCAGACATGCTAGGAATACCGAGTCTTTGCTCCAGAAACCGCTCAGAGGCGGAATTCCGGATAGGCTGGCCGTCGCTATGACCATGAGGATGAACGTTGTGGGCATGTACTTCTTCAAGCCGCCCATGTTGAATGTGTAGATGGTGTGGATGGCGTGGATGACGGAGCCAGCGCTTAGGAATAGAGCCGCTTTGAAGAGGGCGTGACTGGCCAGATGGAATACGCCCGCGGTGAGGCCGGCTACGTAGGCGCCCTCGCTCAAACCAGAAACCCCAAGTCCCAACATCATGTAGCCGATCTGGCTGACTGTAGAGTAAGCTAAGATTTTCTTAAGCTCTACAGAGACGAGTGCTTGGGATGCGGCCATGAAGCACGTGAACGCGCCGACGCACGCTATGGTAATGAAGTAGACCTGGGCCTCAGGGATGTGCATAACCCAGGTACCAAGATAGAAGATGGGGGACATCCTCGCGACGAGGTAAACTCCCGCCTTCACCATCGTCGCCGCGTGGATGAGGGCTGAAACGGATGTGGGCCCCGCCATCGCCTCGGGCAGCCACTCGTGGAGGGGGAACTGGGCAGACTTGCCTATTGGGCCGCCTAGGAAAAGGACCGCGGTTAGGGCTAACAATCCGGGTGTGGCCGCTATCTTGGGAAGCCATACACCTGCAGTCTCGATGAGCTCCAGATAGTTGAGTGTCCCAGCGAAGTTGAAGATGATGAAGATCGCCCCTAGGATGAAAACGTCGCCGATGCCTGTGATCACGAATGCCTTCATCCCGCAGTGAGACGGCGGGAACATCTTCTGAGGAGGCGGTCCCCCCAGCCATCGATCCTTCGCGTCCCGGTAGTAATAACCGATGAGACCGTAGCTACAGATGCCGACTCCCTCCCAACCAACCATTGTCTGGATAAGGTTGTCTGATAGAACGAGGAGAAGCATGCTCCCAAGGAAGTACAGGAAGAAGAACCAGAACCTCGTTAAATGTTTGTCACCGTGCATGTACGAGGTGGAGTAGACTATGATGAGGAACGAGATGAAGGCAACTACGTTGCAGATGATTATGCTCAACGGGTCGACGAGGACGCCGACCTGTAGGTTGTAGCCATTCGGGAAGGTGATCCACGTCGCTATCTGTATGTCCCCGGGATAATGGCCCGAGAAAAGCCAGGGAACCATCGACGCGGCGGATAAGACCGCTGTGAGCCCCCAGACGACGGCTGCATAGTCCCTGATCTTGTCACCGAACGCCCTCTCTATCAGGGGCATTGATAGGGCGCCTAGCATCGGGAGGATCCATGCGAGCCATGGACCCGGGTACTTTAAGAATAACTCGAGGGGGGTCAACAAGGCGACGGTGTCCATCACATTAGACCTCCTATCATATCTCCTACCTTCTTTAAGATCAGGTTAATAGAGTTTACGTAGATCATTAACCAAGCACCGCCCCGATGTATGTTGAGAGCCCTTCGACGAGGGATTGCGAGGCCGACGTTGCGAAGCTTATAAGCGGGGCAGGCCAGATCCCGAGGATCACTATTATCACGGCCATTGCCAAGGTTACTGTTGACATGAGGATCGGGGCCTCTTTGGCCTTGAAGCCCTCTTTCGGTGAGCCCAGGAGGACTTGCATAATCCTGATGTAATATGCCATGCTCAGGGCGCTGTTGAGGACGCCCATTATTCCAAGCCACCCCAGGCCTGAGCCGAAGGCCGCACTGAATAGGTGGTACTTGCTGATGAAGCCATTCGTGCCAGGGATACCTCCAAGCCCCAGCAGGGCGATGAACAGGCTGATGGACGTTATAGGCATCATCTTCCCGATGCCCCTCAGGCTGTTAATGTCCCGAGTGCCGGTCTCGTGGACGATGGAGCCCGAGGCTAGGAATGCCATCCCCTTCATCATCGAGTGGTTGAATATGTGGAGGAAGAGCCCCATGAAGCCGTAAGCTGTCCCGGCCGCCAGCCCCACGAGCATGTACCCGACCTGAGCGATGCTGGAGTAGGCCAGCAACCGCTTGATGTCGGTCTGGAGGAGAGCCATGACGTTGGCCAAGGTCATCGTGAGAACCGCAAGGAACGCTATTGGCAGTTTGATCATCCCAGGATCGAAAGTGAGGAACAGGACCCGCGCTAATGCGTAGAGGCCTGTCTCGATGACTATGCCTGACAGAAGAGCGCTGATGGGGCTAGGAGCCTCAGGGTGGGCGTCCGGTAGCCATGTGTGGAGTGGCACGATCGCCGATTTTACGCCGAATCCGACTACAATTGTGCTGAATAGGGCTATGATCCAGGGTGAAGCTGATGCACCTCTAAGGTTGTCGGCGATATAGGCGAAATTGAGGGTGCCCGTCATGCCATAGATGATGGCCATGCTGAGGATGAGGAATGCACCGGCTGTGGCACTCATAACAAGATATTTGAAGCCGGCCTCTATTGGCCCCCACTTGCTCTTGAGGAAGGCGACGAGAACGTAGCTGGAGAGGCCCATTAGCTCCCAAAAGACGAACAGGGTAAACAGGTCGCCGGCCATGACGACGCCCGTCATGCCCGCCATCATGAATGTCATGAGAGTGTAGAACTCGGTCAGCCTGCTCTCATTCTCCATGTAGCTGATGGAGTAGACG
>JAUWBQ010000027.1 GCA_030601645.1 Candidatus Bathyarchaeota archaeon
CCCCCAACAGCGCCGGCGTGGTCATCGATGTCATACGGGCCGTTAAACTTGCCCTAGACAGGGACGTATCCGGCCCCCTGACGAGCATCTCTTCCTATGCCTTCAAGCATCCCCCTACCCAGGTGAGCGACGACATTGCAAGGAACTGGGTCGAGGACTTCATCCAAGGGAAAAAGGAAAGATAGCCACTCTTCTTAATGTCCGGCTCTGGAACGGGAGAAACCGTAGTCAGCCAGTTTCTTCCCTATCCCCCAGCGCGCGCCTGTAGACCCTGGCCTTCTGATCAGGCGCTAGCTTCCTACCGTGCACATCCCGGTCGTGCCAGTCGATAGTTGTGGACAGGCCCTTGTCGTTGATGGTCCACGTGGAGGGCGCCCCAATCCGGGCTCGCTTTTCCCTCTGCTCCTCGTCGAAGGCTCTCTACTCGGGGCCGTACTCGAAAAGCGTCGAGGAGGTCACGAACCCGCAGCTCTCACACACTTGCTCCCATGCCTCGTAGTCTGATCAAATCCTCGTTGCCGCACTCTTGACAGCGTGCAACCTTCTCCGCTTTCATCACGATGGCTTCACTAGCGTTTCTTTTTACCCAGGAAGAGATCCTCCCCGAGGAGTTTCTCAGGGTCTTTCATCCTAGTTTTCACCGCTATGAAGGGGGCTTCCACGGGGCCGAAGACGTCAAAAACATGGCCTACCTGCTTTCCTCTGGAGTCTGCGATGGCTTCGCCTATCTTTACCTGGCGTTCTGCTCTGAGGATCAGGTTGCCGCTGCTGCTTGATATATGAGACGATGTACCAACCCGATTCCTAGACTTCATAGAACCCCTTCGGACTATGTAATGAAAAGAAATCACCCATATAACTGTTTGTAAGTGCCAGGCAAGTACAAACTAATTCGAGGCTCTGTTGTCTCGTATCCTGCGAGCCAGTTCCTTCAACACTTCAGACTTCGAATCCCTTATATCAACCAGCACACACCCCGTCCTCCGCCAGGGGTATTTGGGAAAAGCCATACCAGACTTCAGGACCGGATTCAGACCAAGGTCTTCGGCAGCCTTTGAGATCTCCTCAGATTTAACACCTCGGAGGGCCAGCCTTTTCGAGATCCGTCTCCCATGCCTCCAGGAGTGATCGGTGTCGAAGTACGCAGGCCAGAGAACGATTTTATCCTTGACCCTCAACCCCATCTCCTCTCACGTAGATCGGTTTGAATCCTTAAAATGCTAATCGGAAGAGAGTATTTACTATTCTTCGTACACCAGGGCGTTGAGGACGCCATCCTGGCCTGGCCTCGAGACTATCCGGGCCAACCCCTTCTCAGTACGGACAATCGCGCCCTTGGTGATCACCCCTCTCCTGTTGTAGTCTATGTTGGCGGGGTTCTCCACCACGTCGAGGATCTCCCGCCGCTCCGTTTGGCCGGTGGAGGGGTCAGAGACATTCACGTAATTCTCGGATACGAGTTTCACTTTCTTGAGGCCGCTCCTGCCTGACTCTATCTTCCTCGCGGTCTCGTCGAGGGAGGTCTCCATGGGGTGATTCCCCTGCTCGTGCAGCCTTTTCGACCTGTAAGCCCTCTTTTTACCGCCAGTCTTTTTCCTCTTCTTCAATCCGCCGTGCCAGGCCATCTCATCATCCTCGTGTCATGGGGGCAAATGCTCTAATTTCTGTAGCCTTTAGACAGGACAGAGGTATAAAAAAAGTATGGTCTCATCAGAAACGTTGCCCCTGTGGAGGATTTGTATCCAGTCGTCCAGATCCAACTTAAATCCTCCGCTGCCTCAAACAGAGGCGATCGGTACATGACCTCTGAGAGCGACGATGTGGTGAAGCTGGCCCACGGGGCGGGGGGCTCCGTGATGGAAGCCCTCCTGAAAAGGCTATTCATAGGCGGGTTCAGCAGGCGGCAGGCTATGGAAGGCGTCGGCTTAGATGCTCTTGACGATGGGGCCTCCCTCAGAGTAGGTGGAAAAGAGGTCGTCGTGACCATGGACGGGCATACCGTCGAACCCATCTTCTTCCCAGGGGGAGATCTTGGACGATTAGCGATCTCTGGGGCCGTTAATGACACATCAGTCATGGGTGCCCGGCCCATCGCTGTTCTCGACTCCATTGTGGTGGAGGAAGGCTACAGGATAGAGGACCTCCAGCGGCTGGTCGCATCTATGGATGCTACGGCGAAAGAGGCTGATGTGGTGGTCATCGGAGGAGACTTCAAGGTGATGCCTAAAGGCCACCTCGACGAGGCGGTGATCGCGACCTGCGGTGTGGGCATCCTTGAGGGGGAGAAGATACTCGACAGCGGCGCCAAACCGGGAGACAAAGTTCTGGTAACCGGCTCGATCGGTGACCACGGCATCGCCCTGATGTCGGCGAGGGAAGGCCTTTCCTTCGAGACCCAGCTGCAATCGGATGTCGCACCCATCTGAGCGACGGTGGAAGCCGCATTGGGGGCGGGTGACGTCCATGCTATGAAGGATCCCACGAGGGGAGGGCTGTCATCGGCGTTGAACGACATAGCTGCGAAGTCGGGGGAGAGCATCTGGCTAGACCAGGAAAGGGTGCCCATCAAGGACAGCGTCATGGCGGCCTCAGAGATGTTGGGGCTTGATCCCTTTGAAGTCACGTGCGAGGGGAGGGCGGTGATGTGTGTCGGAGCCTACGGAGCAGAGAGTGTCCTCGAGGCCGTAAGGAATACGAGGTACGGGGAGGGTGCGGAGATAATAGGGGAGGTACAGGCGAATAGGCCCGGGTATGTCCTGCTGAGGACATTGATTGGCGGCACACGAGTCCTGCGGAAGCCCCTAGGGGAGCCTATCCCCAGAGTCTGCTAGGGGCCCGCTTGCGAAGGCCATGTCCAGGACTTCTGTCGCCGCGTTCTTATCCTCGCCGTTGTCCAGCTTGTGTATCTTCAGCTGGTTGAACATCTGCCTGAGCTGGATCTTAGACTTCTGGGGGTCGTGGCCGAACCCGAAGTAGTCCGAGAAGTAGGCGGTGGTCTCGACGATGCTGCCCCTACCGTTCAGCCTCTCCCGGGTGATGAGGCCCATCTCCTCCATCCGCCTCAGGTGCGCGTAGACGTGGTTCCCCCTGTCATCGATCACCTGGGACTGCAACACGGGCTGGTGGTAGGCGATGTAGGACAGGGTCTTCAGGGGGCCTATGGTGAGCAGGGGCCTTGTGGTGAACCTCTTTACCGTCGTGTCGTATCTCCGCTTGAGCCTCATGACTGCGCGGTTGCTGGGGAGGATCTTGACCTCCAGGGCGCTCCGGCGAGCCTCGTATCTGAGGGAAAGCTCCCGAATCAGCCGCAGGATTACCTTGTTGGACTTCGTCCTGACGACTAGTTTGAGGCTCTCCATGTTCAGGGGTCGTCCGGCCGAGTAGAGGGCCGCCTCTAGTATCGCCAGACGCTGCATGTTCCTTGGGTCACTCATCTTCTACAAACTCTTTTACTTCTACCTTGATGTCCGTCTCCTCCTCGTCCTGATAGAGGTCGATCTTGTCATTCTGAGCCAGGTACAGGAGCATCATGAAGACCCGGACCACCTCCAGCAGGCTCCGTTCTTCGATGAGATCGAAGAAGTTGAAGGGGCCTCCTCCCATCCCTATGAGGCGCTGGAAGAGATCTTCAGCCCTCTTCTCGACTTCGAGGAGGTAGGCATCGGCCTTCAGGAAATCAGGGATGGGCACGGGTAGGACCGGGACCCTGATCGACCTCCTTCTCTCCTCTGTGAGGGCCTTCTCCAGGGCAGTGATCAGATCGGAGACGCTGGTAGTCGTGAACTCGAATCTGAAGGGTAGGTTCAGGGGAGGGGGAATGTAGACGTCCGGCCTAGCCTGGGGTGGCTTTGGGGGCTCCTCCATCTTGAGAAGTAGCTCCGCCTTTTTCTGGTAGATTATGACGGAGGAGTTGATGGCAGTGCCCGCTATCCTGAAGTCGATGCCGACTTTGTTCATCTCCTCCAGCAGGGTGGTGAGGATGTGGACCAAGTCGATGCTCCAGGGAGAGAGCCTGTCCATCTTCCTGTCTTTGAACAGGAGGTCCCAGGGCTCCCTCAGGTAGTATGGCTTCTTGACCACTCTAAACTGGCACCTCCACCTTCAGGGGCAGGGCTACGACTCGGCTGCGTCCCTGCTGGGCGAAGACGCCGTAGATCTTGTCGGCGTTGTGGACTATTATGTCCTTGAGGCTCACTACGAGGAACTGGGCCTCCATGGCGTTCTCCTTGAGAACTTCGGCGAGGCGGGCCGTGTTCAGGTCATCTAGGTGGGCGTCTATCTCGTCAAAGAGGTAGAACGGAGCTTTCAGGAACTTTTGGATGGCTAGGAGGTAAGCTATGGCCGCCACGGATCGCTCTCCACCGCTGGTCCCGCCCGCGAGCCTCATGGGCTTCCCTGGGAACTGGATGTAGAGGTCGACACCCCCTGAGAAGGGGCTCTCAGGCTTCTGGAGTTCCAGTCGGCCATCCCCGCCTCCAGTGAGCTTCTCGAAGAGGCTGGAGAAGTTCTCGCAGATTTCGTTGTAAGTGTGCATGAAGTGCGCGGTCTTTTCCCTCTCGACTTCTTCGATGAAATTGAGGATGGAGCCCTTCTCCTCGTCTAGCTCGTTGATGCGGACGCTGAGCATTTTGTAGTTGTAGGAGTCCTCCTCGTAGGCTTGGATGGCGAGCTGGTTGATCATGCCTAGGGATCGCTTCTCATAGCGGATCCTCTGGAGGGTCCTCTCAACCTTGGCCAGGTCGACACCCTCCAGCGGGATCATGTCTCCGAAGCCCAGCCTGGCCAGCTCATCGAACCTCTGCTCGGCCTGGAGCCTGAACTTCTCGGCCTCCACGGTGAGGGTCATCGTCCGCCTTTCGATGTTGGTCCTCCTCTGGTCCAGCCTCTCCATCTGCCTCTCCAGCTTTGAGACTTCACGGCGGTGTTGCCCGAGGATGCGGCTGGTCGCCTCGACTTCCGAGGTCACACTGTCTAGCATCTTCTGAAGCTCCTCGAGCTCCGAGTTCTCCTCTTCCAACCGTGCTGAGGTCTCCACACGTGAATCTTCCAGGCCATCTAACTCTCTCCGCCATTCCTCGATCAGACCTTCGGAGTCAGAGGTCTTCACCTCCAGATACCTGTCGATGAGGTTCGTCTGGACGGAGATGTCTGTGCGGAACTGAGACCTAACACTTCGCAGTTCCGTGATCTCTCGCAGAATGGTGTCGTATGTCCTCTCAAGACCGGCCACGTCTGAGGGTGAGACCTCCTTGAGTTGGACGATCTCGGCCTTCGCCCGTTCGATCTCCTGGAGGGTTCTCTCCTTCCTCTCCTGGAGGGTGGCGACGAGGCTCAGCTCCCTCTCCTTCTCCTCGGCGATCTTCGCCGAGTTGCCGTCTATCGTGGTGATGTTCTTCTCCAGCCGAAGGATGGTCTCCCGGGTCTCCTTGATCTGCTGGTCTATCCCGTCGATGTTCTTGTTGAAGTGATCCATGTAGCCAGTGAAATCCCTGAGGCTGCCCCCGGACTTCTTCAGGTCAGACATCCTCTTGGAGAGGCGGCTCCTGAGAGCTTTGATGGTCGTCGATAGCTCCGTCATCGACTCATCGCTGGGGATGAGCTTGGACAAGTCAGGGGGTCGCCGCCAATGTCCCCCTAAAACCCCCCCGTCAGGCTCGAACAGGTCCCCCGCGAGGGTGACCGTCCTGTAACCCCTGCGGGCCAAGTCGACGGCGGTAGATCTATCCTCGACGACGAAGGTGTCTCCCCATATGAGGCGTACGGCGGGTTCATACACATCATCGTAACGAATGACATCCGGGAGGTATCCGACCACGCCCGAGCCTTCGATCCCGGAGATGGGTTCGGGCGGGTTTATGTCTTGAAGCGGGATGAACCTGGTCATTCCCAGCTTGTTCTTCTTGAGCCTCTCCACGCATTCGAGGGCGGTCTCGATGCCGTCCACGATGATGGCGTTGTGCCAGCCGCTCGCCGCGGTGTTCGCCGCCCTCTGATACTTGAGGCCGATCTTGACGAGGGAACGGAGGGGGCCATGGTATCCTTTTAGGGCTCCCGCCTCCCCCATCTCCATTATCCGGGCGATGGCTTTCTCCTCGGTGACGATGTTCTTCCAGAGGTCTCGTTTGGCCATGAACTGAGTGATGGTAAGTTCGGCGTTCTTGGCCAGTTTGTTGGCGCCTCTGATGGTGTTTCTGATGCCCTTCTGCCTTTTCACCTGATCCTCGACAGTTTTGAGCATCTCCTCAAGCTTCTCGGCCTCATTGACCTTCAGGGCCTCGTAATCCTCGATCTTTTCCTCCAAGGAGGCCATCGATTTGAAAGTCTCTTTCTTCTTTCTCTCCAGATCGTCAAGCTTTGCTTGAAGTGAGTTAGAGCTGACGAGGTGCCTGTTGATCTCGATCTCGAGGCCGCTGAGGCTCTCCTGCATGGGGACTAGGTCCTCGGTCAGCTGCTCGATCCTTATCTGGTTGTTCTCGGCGGTCTCCTTCTGGGTGCTGATCTCCTCGGATAGCTCTTGGAGCTTAGCTTCCTTGGCCTTGATCTCGCCGCTGACCTGTCTCTCATTCTTGACGAGTTGGAGAAGTTCCTGCCGCTTCTCCTCCTTCTCCTCCTTGGACCTCTCGATCTCGGCGAGCTTTATCTCGATGTTCTTCTCGATGGAGATCTTCCTCTGATCGATCTCCCTAAGCCTGGATTCCAGAGACCTCTTGAACGTCCTCTTCCCGACGAGGTCGGATTTGAGGAGGGGAAGCTGCGTGTTACCCTTCTCGGTCGCCTCCTTGTTGAACTCCTCTTGGCGTTCCAGGGCCACCTCCTTCTCCTCGGTCAGTGCCTCCTTCTCTGCCTCGATCTTCCCGATCTCCTTCTCGCTCTCCGAGATCCCTTTCCTTATATTCTCGATCTTCAGCTCCAACTGGTGGACCTGTTCCGAGAGCTTGTAAGCCTCAAGCTTACGTTCTTCCCCGACAATGAGATTATAGCGGAGGGCGTCGTTCCTCTCCAGCTCGAGTTTATTCACCCGCCGCCTCACTTCGTCGCCCTTCGCCGAGGCCACCTCGATCTTGCGCTCGGCCTCCGTGAGCCGCACCTTGGCCTCGCCCTTCTTCTCGTCGTACTCCGTGATGCCAACGAGGTCCTCGAGGGCGTTCATACGCTCCGAAGGTGTAAGGTCGCTCAGCCTGGTGGCGGTTCCCTGGAGGACCATGTTGTAGCCTCCGGGGGATATGCCTGCCATCACCAGAAGATTGAGGAGCGCCCGCCTCGAGGTCCTCTTCCCGTTCAATGAGTACTTGCTCTTCCCCTGGCGATCTACCCTCCGGCCGACGCTCACAGTCTTCCTGTCGATGGCTAGACCCCGATCCTTGTTGTCGAAGTATATTGTGACCTGCGAATACTGGGGCTTGGAGCCGTCCTCCCCCGCGCCGTCGAAGATGAGGCCCGAGAGGTCGGGGACTCTCATCCGCTTGGAGCCGAGCTCCCCGAAGACGAACTGTACTGCATCTATGATGTTGCTCTTCCCGCTCCCGTTGGGGCCGGTGATGACGTTGAAGCCCCGCTGGAACTCCAGCTTCACATTCCCACTGAAAGATTTGAAGTTTCTGAACGAGATCCTCTTAATGTACACCACTTCTAGTCATTCCCCTTCGAGATGAGGCCACCTACCGTCCCTTATTTTGGATGACTAAATCTGACTGGACGTCCCTTAGTGAATTTCAATATTCCTTTAAACAATTCAAAACTGCCGCTCGCGAACATAATCCCCGAACGGGGTATTACGGCGTATTATGAAGGGATTATAATACGCGAAAACCATCGAACTCGTACGAATCTTCAGGTAGAGCTGAATGCAGCCATTCGACTATGTTTTAACTAGTTCCTCAGCAACTGATCAGTGTCTAACGATGAGAATTAAAACTCTTGCTAAGTCACTTGAGGAAGCCGACCTCGACGCATACCTCGTGACGAGAGGACCCAACATCATCTACTATGCGGGGACGATAAGCGGAGGCATACTGATAGTCTCCTCCGAATGTGATCCCGTACTCCTTGTGTCGCGACTCGACCTCTCCATCGCTCAGGACCAAGCGGAAGGATACGAGATCAGATCATATACCAAACAGACAATGATGGAACAGATCACCTCCGTTCTGAACGAGCTACATCTCGAAAAGATAGGATTCGACGAACTATCCCTTGGGCAGTATCGAGAACTAGGAGAAAAATTGGGTGACGTCGAGCTTGTGGAGAAGCCGGAACTCGTCTGGGAGATGCGGAAGGTGAAGGATGTGAAGGAGCAGGAGCTGATGAGGAAGGCGGGGGAGCTCTCCGACATTGGGATGGAGGCCATAAGGAGTTGCCTCAAGGCCGGAATCAGAGAACACGAGGTAGCGGCTGAGGCGGCCTACGCAATGCTGAAAGAGGGCGCGGAAGATCATGCGTTTCCCTTCATCGTGGCTTCTGGCCCCCGATCGGCTTACCCCCACGCAGGGGTCTCAGACAGGAAGATCGGGAGAGGAGACTTTGTCAAGATCGACATGGGGGCAACGTATCACGGGTATAGATCGGATAACACAAGAACTTTCGTTGTGGGCTCCCCAACGGAGAAGCAGAGGGAGATCTACGAGACTGTCCTCGAGGCGAACAAAGCGGCCCTCCCAGAAATAAGGAGAGGGGCGGCAGGGATCGATGTCGACAGGATCGCCAGGGATGTTATCGAGAAGGCGGGATACGGTGATGCCTTCATCCATGGCTTGGGACATGGCGTCGGCCTTGAGGTTCACGAACCCCCCTCCTTGAGCAAGAGGAGCGAGGATGTCCTTCAGGTGGGAAACGTCGTGTCAAACGAGCCAGGTATCTACCTGAAGGGATTTGGGGGCGTGAGGATCGAGGATACGGTGCTGGTCACTTCCTCTGGTCCTGAGAGGCTGACGAAGTTCGACAGGGACCTTGACGCGATGCGCGTCTGAGGCCCGTCTATTTCCCGTATCTTCTGTGGCGGTTCTGGAAGCTCCTGATGGCCCGTTCCAGGTCTATCTCCCTGAAGTCGGGCCAGTATACGTCGATGAGAAAGAGTTCGCTATAGGCTGACTGCCAGATCAGGAAGTTGCTTAGGCGGGCCACCCCAGAAGTCCTGATTATGAGGTCTGGATCTGGATGGGGGAGGTACGATGTGTAGAGGTGGTCTCCGATGAGGTCTTCGTCGATTTCATCTGGGCTTAACACGCCCTCCTTTACCTTGACTGCGATCTCCTTGGCGGCGTCCACGATCTCTGCCCTACCCCCGTAGGCCAAAGCGATGTTAAGGTAGAACCTGTCGTAATCCTTCGTGGCCTCTTCTACCTCTCCGATGAGTTTCCTGATCTTTTCGGGGAGGAGGTTTATCCTGCCTATAGCCCGGACGCTGACCCTGTTTTCGTGGATGACTCCAGAGTTCAGGAGTTCAGTCAGGTTTTCCTCGTATATCTTCATGAGCTCCTCGACCTCCCTGTCGACTCTGTTGAAGTTCTCTGTTGAAAAAGCGTATATGGTGATGGTCTTTACACCCAGGTCGAGGCACCATTTGAGGAAATCCTTGACTTTCTTGGCGCCTTCCCTGTGACCCTGCCACGGGATCATCTCCCTCGCCGAGGCCCATCGCCGGTTCCCGTCGAGGATGACCCCGATGTGATCTGGGAGCCTTTCTCGTTTGATCTGGCTGCGGAGCCAGCTGCGGTAGATCTTGTAGACTCCGATCGCGGACAGCAGGTCTCGCAGCATGTCTGGTAACCTTTGGAGTATTGTGTGATCGGGCGGATAAAACTCTGCTGTATCAATTAACTTGTATTGAGTGTAATCTCGTTCATCTGAAGGGGATGTCCTTGTCTGAGCGGTAGATCACGAAGATCGAGGCGATGGTGGTCACTACTCCAGCCAGGGTGAAGAAGACCAGGGGGGACCAGAGGGTGAGGGTCTTCTCCGGTTCGATGAGGACCCGGGCTGACTCTTTGGCGATGAACCACAGCCAGAAGGTCACTATCATGCCTACCACGTTCTGCCATAGCTTGGTGTCCTTCTTCATGTAGTTTGCCGCCACGCCGCCTACGAGGGAGACCATCACTCCGATGATGATGAGATCGATGGCCTCGAGGAGGAAGTGGCCGGTGAGGCTGGCTAGATTCTGGAGCAACCACGAGATGTCGTTCCACCAAGGTTGGGGGACTACTAATTCTAGGTGTTTGGGCGCGTTAATGATCCCCCTTACACAGCCAACCAAGAATAGGATGAAACCGAAGCTGAAGGATGTCAATGTCAGCTGGCGCTCTGGTGGTGGCAACCTCAGCCTTAGTATGTCGAGCTTATGTTCCCATCCGAATCCCTTTATGAGGAGGACGAAGCCCATGACGAAGGTGAGGATCATGCCGGCGTTCTGGAGCTGGTTGAAGACTAGGAGGATGCCCACGATGATGAGCATTATACCAGGCACCCCCAGGGTCACCCGGGAGTAGTAGGGGTCTTCGACCATCTGTCTGAGGTATCGGAAGATCACCGCCCAAGTCTCCTCGATGCGCTCGCTGTGCTTCACCACCACGTGCTGGATGGAGGTGATGGGCACCCTGGACTGGATGAGGGGAATGACGGACTCGTCGGCGTATCCGTCCGTGACCAGGATGACGCCTGTAGCCTTGAAGGATTCGAGGATGCCCTCAAGCTCCCGCACGACCTTCCGGTCGGCGTCTATCCCGCCCCTAGAGGAGCCGGCTATCGTGGCCACCTGATAGACCTCGTCGGGATAGCTCTCCATGAGGTGGTCGTAGAGCTTCACCGCGCCGAACATTGCGTTGGCGTCCGCCTCCTCCGGGTCCGATAGGGCCAGGGCCGTGGCCGCCTCTAGGTTCGAGTTCCTGCTGAGAATGGGGGTCTCGACATTGGCCTTTTTCCCTATGTCGTCGTCCACGTCGATGCAGAGGATCAGGGTCCTCTCGCTCTTGCCTCCGGATTCTGACATGGGGATCCCCAGTCTTGTTTGGGGTAAAGGGGGTATATAAAGTTCCTAGATTTCGAGTTTGAGGGATTCCTTGAGGCCTTTGTAGCGGTTCCGTATGGTGACCTCGGTCACCCCTGCGGCGTCCGCGATCATCTTTTGGGTTCTCTTCTCGTCGTTCATGACGCAGGCGATGTAGAGGGCTGCGGCTGCTAGGCCCATGGGGTCCTTCCCGGCTGTGGTCTTGAGCCTCTCGGCCTCCCTGAGGATCTCGACGGCGGCCTGCTGGGTCTTCTCTCCGACGTTCACCTTGGCTGCGATCTTGGGCACCCTGAGCTGGGCTGCGGGGATGGGCATCTTGATGTTGAGCTCCCTGAGGAGGAGCCTGTAGCATCGGGCGATGTCCTTCTTCTTGATGGGGCTGTGATCCGATAGTTCTCTGAGCGTCCTGGGGGTCTGGGAGGCTCTGCACGCCGCGTAAAGCGAGGCGGCGGCGATGGCGGAGATGGAGCGTCCCCGGACCAGCCCCTTGTCGAGGGCCTTGCGGTAGATTACTGCGGCCTTTTCCTTGATGGAGGGGGGGATGTGGAGCTTGTCCGTGAGCCTGTCGAGCTCCGCCATGGCTTGGGCGAGGTTCCTGTCCACGGAGGAGTGGACCCTGGACCTTATCTGCCACTTGCGGAGGCGGAGCATCTGGAGCTTGGTCTTAAGGGGGATCTTGCGCCCGAAGGCGTCCCGGCCGACCCTGCCTATCATGGTGGTGAGGCCCTTGTCGTGGACGGCGAACGACAGGGGGACGCCGACCCTGCTCCTGGACTCTTTCTCGGTCTGGGTGAAGGCCCTCCACTCGGGGCCCTTGTTGATGATCATGTCTGTGATGACGAGGCCACAGTTGCCGCAGATTACCTCCCCTGACCCCCCGTCGTGAATGATGTTGCTGCTTCCGCACTCTGAGCACATTTCCTCGCTTGCAATCTTCCCTTTTTTTCTTGGCATACTATCCCTCAATATATTGGGTTGCGTTTTATCCATCGCGAAACTTCATCATTCAGAACTCAGAATTTTCGGTCACTCGGAGCACTACCCTCCCCACTGATTGTTATATTTAAGCTTTTCGGTCCGACACAATATAATCTATACAGGCCTACCCAGAATATATAGAAAGGCCTGGGAAAATAGACGGTATTTGCATGGTCATTACCGGGTGATTCAGGAGTTACGCCCTATGAACGGGGTTTTACTGGGGGTTTCAAAGGAAAAGATAAAACACGATCCTGCGGAGAGTAAGCAGGGTTGTGGTCGTGGCGGTCTTACCTGGTTTGATTCGCTCCGCTTTCGAGGGGTTGATGGACGAGCTAGCCGGCGAGCCGGGGGTGGTGGCGATGGGCTTGATAGGGAGCTGGGCTCGGGGGGATGCTTCCTATGCCAGCGACTTCGATCTCATGGTGGTGGAGCGTTCGGGGCTCGACTACGAGTTCAACGAGATGGTGGAGTGGGAGGGTCTGCCCGTCGACCTGAATCGGGTCCCCTGGAGTTGGGTGGGGGCGCCGGTTAGTCCTGCTGTCGATCACAGGCTTCATGAGATCCTCGTGCTCCACGATCCCGACCGGGTGCTTGAGTGGGCGAGGGAGTTCGTGAAACGTAATTATAGGACTCCGGGTAGGATCGATGTTCGGACGGACGATTACCTCGCGACTGCGGAGATGTATCTGAGTCGGGCGTCTGCGGCGAAGGCCCGGGGGGATCTGGAGACGGCCTCCCTCTTCGCGGGGGCGTGTTGGGTGCCGGTGGCCCGTGTCTTGATGGATATCGCCGGGGTTCCAGTCACCCGGAGGGATGTGGTCTGGGGTTTCCACAGGGCCTGTGGTAGGCTCGGGGCTGGGGGGGTCTATGACTGGTTTGTCTCGGGGTCCGGCGTGTCTCGGTTGGATGGTGTTGGTGTTGGGGAGAGCGTTGGTCTGTTCGAGGATTTGTGGCGTGGGGTCTCCGAGTTCGTGGAGGGTGAGGGGGAGGCGGTCGGTGGGCTTCATGACAGGTTGAGGAGGGGGCTCGAGTATTTGACGGGTGGTTTGGTTCTGCGGCGGGTTCTCGGGAGGGTGGGGGAGATGCTGGAGGGGGATCACTTTGTGGGGGCTGCGATGTATATGCGGGGGTGGTTGCTGCCGTTGTTGGAGGGGTATGCTTGGATCTTGTCTTCGGGGGTGGGGGAGAAGTATGATTATACGTCTCT
>JAUWBQ010000210.1 GCA_030601645.1 Candidatus Bathyarchaeota archaeon
CAAGATGGTGCACATCTCACTATTCCTCACCCCCCTGATCCTGGTCGGCTTCGTCTACAGCGGATCCTTCATGCCCGCCTTCCTCTACTTCATGGCCCTCACCATCCTGGGGGCGATGGGGAGCGTCGCCAGCCAGGCCCTGTTCATCGACTTCTCCCCCAGGGAGCACCGGGGAAGGATAAGCGCCCTCACGAGCGTCATCGGGGCCACCCAGAACTTCAACTTCGCCATGGCCGGAGGGGGCACCATCGTGGGAGCTGTCGGGAACATGGTAGGCGGCGCCCTCTACGGTGACAACTACTCCCTCCCCCTCTTACTGATGGCGGGCTCCATCGGCCTCACGGCCGTCATCGGGGCCGTCTTCGTCAGGGAGCCGGAGGAGCGGGAGGAATAGTCTCCTCGACATGGACGGGCTCGTCAATCTTCGCGGCGACGATGGCCACTGTCAAGATCTCCAAGACGATGGCGCAGATGAAAGGAATCGCGGGACTGGATTCGTACATGATCCCAAATAGGGCCGCAGCAGGGACGGATGCTAGGGTCCTCATGGTGCCTATCACCCCTAGGATCCTGCCCCTCTTGTCAGGGGGTATGAGATCAGCCTGGAAGGCCATGAACGCGGGAAAGAAGAAGGCCTGGCTCACTGCGAAGAGGATCTGGGATAACAGGAGGGGGATGAAACTCCTAGATAGTATGAAGAGGACGATCACCGGTGTGGAGAAGAGGTAGGCCAGGAGTATCGACCTCTTCCTCCCTATGGAGTCGATCATCCTCCCGACTGGCAAGCCCACCAGGAGCCCCACAAACATGAAGGCTGTGCTCATCAGGCTCCACTCGAAGCCTCCCACGCCGATGACGTCGATGGCGTAGAGGGACATGTATATCGTGAAGACTGGTGTCTCGAAGGCGCCGATAAGCAGCGCCACGGTGAGGTAGGCCATGTTCCGGGGCATCTCCCTCCAGGCCTCGAAGATGGACCCGAAGGACTCCCTGAAGGTGGATACAACATCTGCCTTTCGGAACTCCTGGGGGTCTTCGAGGGTCTCCCTGAGGAAGAAGGCTCTGAGAAGCGCCGTCAACAGGCTCCCGACGAAGACGACTGTGTAGGCGATCCTCATCCCCGGGATCAGGCCCAGCTTGTCGACCAGGAACCCTCCGATGGGGGGCGTGATCATAGCGGGCAGCATCGGGAGGATGTTGACGATCGAGTAGCCTATCCCTCTCCTCTCCACAGGGATCGAGTCGGCCTCGATGGCCTCCAAGGCCGGGACGTAGACGTGGCAGAGGTTCAGGATAACCACGCCGACGAGGATGAGCCGCCAGTCGGGTGCGAGGGCGTAGAAGATGTATGAGAAGGAGACGCCGAAGGTGAAGATCGCGATCACGTTCCGGCGGCCGTAGCGGTCTGCGACGTAGGCCCCGGGGATGCGGACGAAGGCTATGATGAGGGAGCCCAGGGAGCTCATGAGGCCGATGATGAGGGGGGAGGCGCCGAGCTCCCTGATGTAGAGGGACTCGAAGGAGTAGCTCATGGAGCTGACCGTCCGGAAGAGGGTGTAGCTCACGATGAGGACCAGGAGGTTGCCCCTGACGAAGGAGAACTCCTCCCTCAGCCTCGCGAGCATGTTCGACAGCATTCAGATCCCGACCCGACCTAGGTACCTTCTTAAGAAGTTAAATAAAAAAGGCTTGAAAAACCGGCTCGTGCAAACAGATGGAGCCTGGCATGTCTCAGGACATGCCGTTGATGACTCTGCCGAGGGCCTCAAGCATGAGGTCGATGTCCTCATCCGGGATGTAGCCCATGTTGCCTATGCGGAAGGTGCTCTTGCTCAGGGCGCCGTAGCCCTTCGCCAGCTCGAAGCCCTCCCCTCGCATCGCCTCGTACACGGCGGGGCCCAGCTCCTCTCCTGGGGCGTTGATGCAGCTCACCGTCGGGCTCTCATAGCCGTCCTTGGGAAACGTGGAGAGGCCCATCTTTTCGATGCCCTTCCGGATCTTCTGGTTCCGCCTCTTGAAGAGGGCGAAGTACCAGGTCTTCCCTCCGCGCCCATCGATCATCCTGAGGGCGGCGTTCATCCCCGCGACCTGGGGGATGGCCGAGGTCATCGGGGTCCCCCTCCCCTGCCCGTGATACTTTTGCCAGTTCTTCAGGTCGAAGTACCAGCCCTTGTTCACTGCCCCCTCAGACTTCTTCAGGACCTCCTCGCTCACGGAGCCTATGCCCAGCCCCGGGGGCACCCCGAAGCATTTCTGGCTGCTGCTGAAGCAGATGTCGACGCCCCAGTCGTCCACCTTAACCTCCGTGCCCCCCATGCTGCTTACCGCGTCGACGAAGAGGAGCTTACCGTGGGCCTTGGTGACCTCCGCCAGATCCTCGAGGGGGTTGATGAGTCCGGCGCTGGTCTCGTTGTGGGTGATGGCTACTGCCTCCACCTCGGGATGATTCATAAGGGCTTCATCCAGCGCGTCGGGGGTCACCGGCTGCCCCAGGGGCGGATCCAGGATCTCAACCCTCCTGCCGTTGGCCACGCCTACATCGGCGTACCGCTTGCCGAAGCTCCCGTTGACGCAGCAGAGCATGCTCTCCCTGACGCAGTTGAGGACCGAGGCCTCCATGAACCCGGTACCCGTGCTGCTGAACAGGTAGACGTCGTTCTCCGTCTCTATGAAGCCTTGGAGGCGCTCCACTGTGTCGTAGTGGAGGTCTATATACTCCTTGCTCCTGTGGCTGTACATCTGCCGGCCCATGGCCTCCAAGACCTCGGGATAACAGGCGACCGGCCCGACCGTGAAGAGCTTCAAGCATTACACCCCACCCTGAAACGCGGACGGATAAGATAAAAGTACGCCCCAACACATATCCCCGAGATGTCCGTCAGGAGGCTGAAGGGGGACGAGGCCGTCGACCTGATCCTCCAGGTCCTGAAAGGGGCCGGGAAACCCCTCACCACGAGGGAGGTCCAGGGAGAGACGGAGAAACGGATGGTGAGGTGCCCAGACTCGACGGCGGTCTTCCTCAACAGGCTCCGCATCAACG